>SDNM01000038.1 GCA_004524385.1 Promethearchaeota archaeon | reverse complement strand
TTTAATCGTTGAATATAATTTTTTTTTCCCAAGATTGGAAAGAGTTCATAAACATCTTTGGTTAAATCAATTTTAGGTTCTACTTCCTTAAGTAGAAAATCTTCCAATTCTACTAAAAATTCTTGCTCCTCTTTAGTAATTAATGGAATGATGAAATTATTTAATATTTCATATATATTTCTTGTAGATAATTTCTCTTTTATTTTAGAATCTAGAATTTCTACACCGGTTATTTTTTTCATATACTATACTCTGTGTTGATCTTATTTTAATTCGACTAATTGGAAAGTTTTTTTTTCCATATTACATATAATTATTAATATTTCAGCAAAAATAAACCAGATGTTATTAAATTATGTTAGATGAAATGGCTGATTGGAGGAAAACTCACTATACAAGAGATATAACTCCAGAATTGGTAAATCAAGAAATCGTTTTAGCTGGTTGGGTTCGAAATTTTCGAGATCTTGGCGGTTTGAAGTTTATAAGCATTCAAGATAAATATGGTGAGCGACAAATAACGATGAAAAAGGGGGTTGTTTCTGAAGAGGTTTTTGAAAAAGCTAAGGTTGGATATCAATATTGTATTATGGTAAAGGGAAAGGTTAAAGCTTTTGATAAAGCTCCTGGTGGTATTGAGATTATTCCGTCTGAAATTAAAATCTTAAATCAAACTCCAGAAAAACTACCTATTGACATGACTGGAGAGACGATTTCAGAATTAGATCTAAGATTGAACAACCGAGCCTTAGATTTAAGATCTCTTAGAAATCAAGCTATTTTTGAAATAAGGGGAGAGGTTTTAAGAGGTATTCGTAAATTTCTCTTTGCGAACGATTTTACAGAAATGACAACGCCAAAAATTATCGGTTCTGCGACAGAAGGAGGTACTGAATTGTTTCCTATAATGTATTTTGATCGAGAAGCGTTTCTCACACAATCGGCCCAATTATATAAAGAACAATTAAGCGGAGTATATGAGCGCGTTTTTGAAATTAGTCCATGTTTCAGGGCCGAGAAAAGTCGAACAAAAAGACATCTATGTGAGATCTTTGTCTTAGATATTGAAATGGGCTTTGCAGATATGAGTGATATACTAAAAATATTAGAAGAACTGATATATAATGTTATTAAAGACATTAGAAATAATAAGATGGATGCCCTGAAATTTTTAAAAATGGAAGACAAAACTACAGTCCCAGAAATACCTTTCCCTCGATATACTTATGAAGAAATACTAGAAACCATTGAAAAAAAATGTGGAATCCCCATAGAATTTGGAGAAGACATTTCAACAGAAGCATATCGAGCCATCGGAAAAGTTCCAGGATACACAGGATATTATTATATAACTCATTGGCCAATGTCAATTAAACCATTTTATATTATGCCCTCTAAAGATCCTAAATATAGCGAATCTTTTGATTTACAAATGGGTTGGTTAGAATTGACATCAGGAGGAACAAGAGTTCATAATAAAGAGCAATTGACTGCAGCACTTGAAGCAAAAGGATTAAACTCTGCGGCGTTCGAGTCTCATCTTAAAACATTCGCGTTTGGCATGCCTCCTCATGCTGGCGTAGGCCTTGGAATAGCAAGATGGGTTACTTTCCTATGCGGATTAGAGGATATTAGAGAAGCTGTGATGTATCCACGCACACCTGATCGCTTAACACCATAATGGAGATAGTCATGAGCGAAGATTATATTCAAGATTACATAAAAGCCGGTAAAGCTCTAGCCGCTGCTAAAAAACTCGCCAGAGAGATTACAAAACCAGGTGCTTCATTTTTAGATATAGCTAACCAATGTGAAGCTGAGATATTAAATAATGACTGCGAATTATCATTTCCTATTAATATGTCATTAAATGAAATTGCTGCACATTATAGCCCACCTATTGATGATGAGACAATTGTACCTGAAAAAGGTTTATTGAAAATTGATTTAGGTTCTCATTATAATGGTTATATCGCAGATTCCGCTTTCACTATTAATTTGGATGAAGATGCCATTTTGCAAAACTACATTGATGCCGCTAAAGAAGGTCTCGAAGCTGCAATTGCGATATTTAAACCAGGTACCAGATTATACGAATTAGGGGAAGCAATAGCAGATAAAATTATCGCCCGTGGATTAAGACCAATCACTAATCTAGGAGGGCATGAATTAAAACAATATAATTTGCATGCTGGACCATTTATACCAAATTATAAGGAAACGATGCATAACCAAGTTTTAAAACCTGGAGATGCATATGCGGTTGAACCTTTCACAACATCAGGCATAGGAAAAGTGGAAAATGGGAGTAATTCTTTTATTTTTCGTTTTGTCAAAAAAATGAAAAAAAATATGCCTTATGAAGAACAAGGATTTATGAATAAAATTGAGAAACATTGCAAACATCTTCCGTTCTCTCCTCGTTTCCTCGAACATAACAATCTTATCCCTAAAAATAAAATTAATAGAATAATTGATTCTTTTTTAAGAAAGAGAATTCTTGACCATTATCCAATTTTAATTGAAAGAACTGGAGCGCTTGTAGCTCAAGAAGAACATACAATCGTAATTGATTTGGATGGTAATCCAATTGTTACAACAAGGGAATGATTTAAAAAATAGATTAATAACCGTAATCTTATGCGCTGGAGAAGGAATTAGATTTAAAAAGATTACCAAGAAAATTCCGAAACCATTAATAAAAATTAAGGAATTAAATAATAGTTCAATTCTAGAGCATTCAATTAATAATTTAAATAAATTAGGAATTAAGCAAATCGCTATAGTGAAGGGACATCTAGGATCTAAAATTGACGAATTTATTAATTCAATAAAGAAAGAAAAACCTGATTTGGAAAAAAAAATTGTAATAATCGATTCGGGAATTCAATACAAATTAGGACCTTTATACTCGTTTTTATCTATTACTAAAGTTGAAAACATATTTAATAGAAATTATATTTATATGATAATTCCTGGAGATACAATTTTTGAAATTAACTTATTAAATCAAATGGTTAACATTATATTAAACAATTTCAATCTTATCCAAGAATATCCGTTATTATTTTACAGAGAACTGAAAGCTAGTACTTTGAAAGAGCAACAAGAATCTAAAATAATATCCATTGTGGATATAGCGAAAAAAAGTCAATATTGCTTTTTAAGGCTTATAAAGACATGCAACTTAAAACAACTTTCTGATTACGATTTAGTAAGGCAAATAATACCTATATTTGTATTTTCTTTTGATTTTATTAATGAAATAATAGATTCAGAGAAAAAAATCTCGGCAAATAGTATAAGAGAGATTTTTAATTACTTAATAAAAGAAGGAAGAGAAGCTATTGCCTTTAGAATTGATAAAAAATATAAATTTTACGATATAGATTACAAATCTGATTTAAATAATCTCAATTATAGATTATGTAAAAGGGAAAAAAAAAAGGACAATAGAAGCTCCGATATTTCAAAGAATCATTGTTTCGAAGGATTTTAGAACATCCTAAGAGTTACAATTTTATTCTTCGGAATTAAGGCTCCTATTTTTAATCAAATATTTATTTTTTAATAAGAACAATTTCTAATGTTTGAATGTCCCATGTATCAAAAATATTATTTAAATCAACAAGAGATTAAGTATACAAGTCAATTTGTCTCGAGTCTTAAAAGTAAATTCAAGAAATAAATTGAAACCATTGTATACACATTAAAGATCAATGTTTTAATGGAAACTATAAAATTTCAGATTTAATGCATGTCAATATTATTATGCGTTTTATTAACAGGGTTATATAAAGTAAGAAATATTGTTGATTGGTGTTAAATAAAATTGTCGGAAATAAAAACCTAATTAATTGATTGTTTGGAATCGCTATATAGTAGAAATTATGTCTTGTATCAAACCAATGCATAAATATCTTCTATTATCCTAATTAATAATATACAAAAATAGATATATAAATTTTAGTATAAATATTTAAAGCTGTATTAACTTTATTGATAGAATATGTCTGGTGATATCTCTATACAAATCGAAATCTTTGGAATTACCAAGTTAGAAGGATATATAGATCGTATTTTTGCTCCACTCACGGCCGATGCAATTTTAGATAAAATGCCATTTGTTATGAGGGGTCGTTTTAGCTTTGGTTCTAAAAAATATTGGACATTACCTGGCTTAGGGTTAAGAGAAGGTACAAATCCAAAGTCCGTCAAAGATGTTGAAAAAGGAGAGTTGGTTTATAATCCGAAAACTGATGAATTGATACTCATTATAGAAAACCTTGAAATGCCAAACAAAGTGAATAAGGTTGGTAAAATTGAGATTAACGACGATATTTTAAATGCAAGAAACGGTTTGACAACAAAAATATCTAAAAGTTAGAAAAGAATGGCTGTAAATAAAAATTTAACAATTATTTTTGCACTTTTTTATCTAGGAGTCGTAATTTATCTTCTCTTATTTTTCCTTGTGCCAGATATCCAGAGCGCATTAATAAAAGGAAGACATGGTATAGCAAGTCTTACTGAAGGACCGAATTATTTTTGGGCGCTTTTAATTTCTTTTCTAATATGTTTCATTGGAAGTGCCAGCATTGGATTCCCGATTCCATTCCCATTCGTATTATTTTCTTTATCAAATTCTGTATACATAAGATATAGAAATTATGGGTTAATAATGAAAGAAATTCTATCAAATGCACCATTCTGGTTCGAGATTCTGGGCATTGCAATTGTTGGTGGTTTGGGTTGTGCTTGTGGAGAACTCACAGGATTTTTATTGGGAAGGGGAGCAAAAAAGGTTACAGATATTAGTGATTCAAAAATTCTGGAAAATATTCAAGGTTTTGGAAGATTATTACTAAAAAATCCAAAAAGAATGTATCTTTATGTATTTATAGCAGCGGCATTGCCCATTCCAGATGATCCATTGTGGATCTCCCTCGGTTTATTAGAAAAGAAATTTAAATTCTACAAATGCTTAATCTGGGGTTGGGCGGGCAAAAATATTACAACAATATTTTATGTAACTCTTCCAATAATGATTACTTTAGGTATAATGGCTACGGGAATGGAATTTAATGACATTTCAAGTATAATTTCAGAAGCTATAATGCTTTTAGTGAGTCTTACTATCATATATTTTATTATGGCTTTTAATTGGAACAAATATGTTGAGAAGAAAACGGAGAAAAGCATCTAAGAAGTAGGTTAAAGTTAATAACCACAAAATATAGAATTATTTGTATCCTACAAATATTGGAGTATCTTTCAGGACCTATTTTTTTGAATTATTATGGCAGTTTTTACAAACGAAGACTATTTTATTCTTATTTTTAGAATTCTCATCATAAAACCACATCTTATAGATATAATTGCCACATTTTTCGCATGTAGCAGCTAATCGTTCCTCCTTAATCATAGGTCCTAAATTTTTAAAATCAATTGTCATAAAATTACACTATTTCGGTCTTTTTCTTATAAACACAATGAAGATTACATGATAGATTTAGTTTTAAGTAAAATTTCTATTTTAGAAATTATATCTTTTTTATTTCGATTATTTTTATTTCGATTATTATTACCTCTTTGCCTTTTTATGAAAAAAGGACGGCTTCCCAAATTTACATTTCCTATTTCAATGCCAGGGTATAATCTATTTTTTAGAATTTCGGCAATCTCAACCGCAGTTGATATTTCCTCGCCCTCGCCCTTGATTAGAAGTGACTTGCGTCCTCCAGAAAAGGCAAATATAGCATCTTTGATGATTCGATCTTTATCCCTTCTATTTTTTATGAATAAAGTAGTTTGGTTAGGAGCCATATAAGGTCAGAATCTTAAGTTCTTAAATAGTATATAACAAATCTTAATCAAAAAAAGTTATACAATAAATAGTATATTTCTAATTATATAAAACTTATTTTTAATAGAAGTATTTTATCTTTATTAAGCTTTTAAATTTAATTCTGCTTTTTTATTTAGTTTAGTTAAAATTGAATGATATTTCTCCATATTTTCTTCATATTTTTCGATAATTTTTCTCTCATCAGTGTCTAAATAATCAAAATAAGGACTTATAATATCAATTTTTTTAATGAATTCGTTTGTAATTTTGTTATAGAGCTCATTTGGTTTTTTTAACATATTTTTTAATTTTTTTTTAAATTTGCTTTTATTCGCATTAAATTTCGCTGATTCTTGCGCTTTTAATAAATTCTTTAAAATTTCTTGATAATTTTTTATTTCAATTTCAATTTTTTCTCTAAATTTAGGTATCTGGTATGATTTTTTAAAGGACTCCGAATCCCATGTGTAGGAATTATTTATATCTTCTGTTTCCAATTCATTTTCGTCTAAAAATGTTAAATCTTTCTTTAGGATTAATGATAATCCATAATCTTTCTGGAGGAGATTAAATCCCTTTTCTATTAAAACATCTTGAATATATTTTAATTCTTTAATGATCTTTCCCATATTTTTTTGTATTTTTCCAATTGCTTTTTCAATCTTTTGATTTATAGTTTTAACATCTAAATCGTAGTCCAATTTGACAATTTGATGTGTACTAAAAATTCCTCTCTCTGGTTTTTTCAATCTTAATGCTGCTACTCCTAAGGATTCTTGGTTTTTTTCGCAATGATCAAAAATCAATGCAACCCCAAATGGGTTAGGATTTTGATAACCTAAATGAGTGATTTTATCAACATCCGAAAAAAAGAAAGCAAAACCCGGATGTGTATGCCACCATCCAATAATAAAATCATTTTTTTTGTCTTGAATTGAGCGTTCATAAACTGCTGCATCAATTTGAGCCATATCTACATAAGTTTTATTTTCATATTTGACTCCAGCTCTATCACCGACAATCATAGGTATAGCATCTTTAACAATAACTTTAGTTTCTTTTTCAACAGAGCCAACTAAAATTCCATAAACTTCTTTCCATTTTTTCTGCTCTAAATGATTGTTAGCATATCTAATTGCATATCCAACCATTCTTTTATATGCTTTATACTTAAGACAAACGGGAGCAGAAGCAGGATTTACAACCATAATGATTTTTTTATAAGTTTTTTTTTAATAATCCTTTCATTAAGACTAAATAGAATTTAAATCTAAAATTAATATATATATAATATTTAATAAATTAATTACTTTAATTTGAAAGTCATAGGATTTTGTGGTTTACCTGGTTCTGGTAAATCAACGGCAATAGAAGCGATAAGTGATCTGGGAAAAATAATAACAATGGGAGATGTAATACGGAATGAAGCAAAAATAAGGGGAATTGAACCAACAGGAGAAAATTTAGGAAAAATTGCCAACGAGCTACGAGACAAGTGGGGACAAGAAATAATTGCCAGAAAATGTGTTGAATTAATTAAAAATTTTAAAAACGATAATATTTTTGTTGATGGAGTGAGATCTATCATCGAATTAAATGTGTTTAGAAAATTTTGGAAATTTCCTTTAATCGCAACGGTTATTGACGAAGAAATACGGTTTAAAAGACTATATGAAAGAGCTCGTAGTGATGATCCTAAAACTATTGCTGAGTTAAGAGAAAGAGACAAAAGGGAAATCTCATTTGGATTAAAAGAAGTTGTGGATTCGGCTGATTATACGGTTGAAAATGTATCGACTATAGAAGAATTACAAACCAAGACTAGAAGAATAGTTTTAGAAGTTATTCAGAATTATTAATTAATGAAATTCTTATTTTAGATAATCTGCGATTGTTTTTACTAAAGAAACTTTAGCAACTTCATTATCTATAGAATCTGTACCAATAATTTCGTCAGCCCCTGCACTCAATATCCGATACTTAGCGTTTTGTAATAACAATGCATGTGTTGCAACGGCATATACTTTTTTGGCTCCACTTTCTTTAGATAATTTTATTGCAGTAGCCATTGTTCCGCCTGTTGCAATGATATCATCAGATATTACAACATCTTTTCCCTTAAGGCTTAGGTTACCTGACATTGTAATTTCACCTGTCTTTACGTCTCTATGTTTCTCAAAGAATTCAACTGGTGTATCTTCTCTAAAATATTTAGCAAATTTTTTTGATCGTTCTACAGCCCCCTTATCGGGGGCTACAACTACGATATCCTTTGCTCCTTTTGATTTAATATACTCTGCTAATGGTTTCATCGAATCAATATTTATAGTTTTACAAAATGTTTCTTCTAAAATTTCTGGAGCATGGATATCCACTATATAGAGTTCATCAATTCCCATAGAATCTAAAATTCTTATAATGAGATTGGCAAAATTGCTCTCTCCGGGTCTAAAAATTTTATCTTGACGTCCATACGCAAAATATGGGATTATTACGATAATTTTTGCTGCTCCTATGCGCTTTAAGGAATCAATCATCATTAAAAGTTCGAAAAATCGACTATTTTGATTTCCACTAGAACTTGGACCAGTTGATTGAACAACTATTACTTCTTTTCCCTTTATTTTTGATTCATCATCAATATCGATTCTCAAATAGTTTTCTCCATCAGGAAAAGTCTTGAATTCAGTACTTAGGCTTTCGATGCCTAATTCTTGAGCGATTCCTATAGCAAGAATTTGAGAAGCGGGTCCAACAATCAGAATTTTATCCATTATTTACACTTTTTTATAATTTGATATTTAATTTATTAATTCTTTTCTTATAATTTTTTTAAGAAGTCTAGAGAATGCTCAAAAATCTCATCTCTATGTTCCTTAAAAGAATGACCTCCTGTTTCATAAATGATAGCATTCTCACTATTTAATCCGAGGTGTTCTTTAATATGAAGTAAATTCTCAAACGGAACTGTATCATCATCTCGACAATGAGCAATTAGAATTCGATTATTATTTGAAGGATCTTTTTCTAAAAACCATTTTGGACTAATTTTTTTTATTAATTCTTTAGGGAATTTTATTCTATGGATTTCATAATCATACCGACTACATAATGCAATCAGAATTTTTACCCTTTTATCAATAAAACCATGAGTTAATATAATTGCTCCGCCTAAACTTCTCCCAAATAATGCAATTTTATCTTCTAATAGTCTATTAGATTGTTCTTCCAAAATCCAGCTAATTACTTCATTAATATCTGAAAAAATTTTTGGAAACATCTCAAATAATTTCTTAGAGAGGAGTTCACCTGTTTGCCTTACAGTTTCTCCATGACCCCGGTAATCAAAAGATAAAACATAATATCCAGCTTTTACAAATCTTTCAGTATAAGATTTAACGAACTTACTACCTCTATGATACCCAAAACCAGCACAAGTAATTATCCATGGAGCTTTGGGAGGTGTTTTTTCAGTAAAATAGATAGAGCCCTTAAGACAAATATTATCATCTTTTATTGGAATATCAATATTTTCTATTTTAATATCAACCATTATATAACCAAATCAATTTATAGTATTTCTATATTTTAAGATGAATTAACTTTCTAAATGTTTTAAAACATGTTTTTCTAAGCTTTTTGTCCCATCACAGTACTTTTTTACTATACCCACTATCCGTTC
>SDNM01000037.1 GCA_004524385.1 Promethearchaeota archaeon | reverse complement strand
ATTAATTACTACTGATTTAAATGCTAAAATTTCAAAAACAGAAAAAGAAATAAGTACTCTCAATGTTAAAAAAGAAAATATTCAAAGACGGTTAAATGACCTCTCTAAAGAGAAGGAAACTTTATTGAAGAGAATTGAAGGTTCAGAAGAAGAATATGAGAAAAATACAGAAGATATCACAGGAATTCTACAAATTCTTAATATGCTTACTCAAAATATTGATGTGTCTGTAGATTCTATTAAGGGAACCATACAACAATCAAATGCCGAAGCAATTGACATGTCTGCGGAAGATTTCAAGAAATTTATGTTAGATATTGTTGATATAATGAAGACTCTTGAAGGAATAAGCTGTGATGCGGAGGAAATGCCTGAAATGACGGGGACACTTAATTCTATTCTTCAGACATTGGGGCTTTTTACTGAGAATGCCGATTCTACAATAGAACAACTTATTCATAAAGTAAAGGACTCGGTTGATATTGCGGTACAAGATTCTACATCAAATTTTGATGGTTTTGTTCAAGATTTAACATATATTCTTGAAAATGTGCATTTGTCTTTAAGAAAATTAACTTTATCTAGAAGCCAAGATCTTTATAAACAGTTAGAAGAAATTTCGAATAGTATAAACTCTCAAAGTGATGATTTTAATGATATAGAAAGAAAACTAACGGTATTGGACAGCCAAAATAAACATGATTCAGAAAATCTCTCAACATCAAACCGAAAGCTCGAGGAAATTGACAAAAGAATGAATGAATTAAACTCGAGGATTGAAAAATATAAAAAAGAAATTGAGGATAGGAATGCAAAAATCAATGAAATACAAAAGAATTATGATGATTTAAATATCGAATTCAACAAATTAAAGGAAATTAAAGATAAATACTGGGATAATCTTTCTCAGATTCAAGAGGAGATTGAATCAACCCAAAATGAATTAAATACTAATCAAGAAAAACTACAGGAACTGCAAGGGATTCAAACTTTATTTGGAAATATTGAAGAAATTGATAACAATATACTGGAAATGAATAAAACCATAGCAGAAAAGAAAAAACTAATAATTAATACCGAAGAGAGTATTAAGAATTTACAACTAGAGGCAGATTCTTTACAAAAAAAAATAGAATCTCTAAGCAGCGATAAAGAGAAATACTGGGAAACTACTGAAAATATACAGGTTAAAATAGATGAAGAAAATAAAAAACTAGAAGAAACAATGGATAAATTAAGAGGGCTTGATAATATTATGAGAGTTATTAATTCAATTGAAGAATTAACTAATGAGAATTTAGAAGCTAATAAAAGTATTGAATTAAGCAAAAAAGATATAGATAACTATAATTCTGAAGTTGATAAAATTCAAAAAAATGTTGATAATAAACAAAAAGAAATAGACTCTTTAAGGGATGAAAAGGCTAAAGAATTAGGAAAACAAAAGGCGGCTCAAAACAAATTGAATAAATTAAATAAAGAACTCCAGAAATCTCAAGGAAAATTAAATGAGTTAAACAAAAATAAAGAGAGAGAACAACAAATAGTAAAAATAGAGGAGGATATTAAAGATACTGAAGAACAAACAGTATCGTTAGTAAAAGAACTCGAAAAACTTGAAGAAAGCTTAGAATCCGAAATTAAGAAAAAGGACGCAAAACAAGAAGAAATAAATAAACTTATTCAAGAAAAAGATGAATCTTGGAAAAAGCAGAAAAATTATCAAAAACTCATTACTGATCTAAAATCAGATCTTTCGATGGAAAATTCTAAAATGAACAATTTTGAGTCTAAAAAAATTATTTGTACTGATCAAATTGAAACTTTATTCGAGAGATCAAAAGACTACGGCACTTTACCCCCTGTAACTGATGATCTATCGGAAGAAAACCTACAATCTGACATTGAAAGTACCACAAAAAAGAAAAAAGCACTTGAACCAGTCAATTTAAAAGCTATTGAACAATACGATGTTGTTAAAGAAAGATTTGATGAGATTGATATGCGAAGGCAAACAATCCAAAGAGAACGAAAAGCAATTCTAGACTCAATTGATAAAATTGAATTAGAAAAAACACGTACTTTCATGAAGGCTTATCATGAAATTAATCGAGAATTTTCAAGGATTTTTCAGAAACTTTCTCCTGGAGGTTCTGCTAAAATGATTTTGGATAGACCTGATAAACCTTTTGAAGGCGGAATTTCGATTGAAGCACGACCAAGAGGTAAGAAAATAAGCTCTCTGGAAATTCTAAGCGGAGGAGAAAAAACATTAGTTGCACTTTCTTTCATTTTTGCTGTTCAGGAATTTTATCCTGCTCCATTTTATATCTTAGATGAGATTGATGCGGCCTTGGACGGTCCTAATGTTCATAGAGTAAGCATGACACTGAAAGAGTTCTCAAGCCAAGCACAATTTTTAGTGATTAGCCATCGAGAAGAAAATATTGTTAATGCCGATCGAATATATGGAGTATCTATGCCACAGAGTGGAATAACAGATATATTTAGCGTTGATTTAGAAGAAGAGGCAAAAAGACTTCTTGAACTTGGAGATGTTGTTCCTGAAGTTGAAGAAGGTTAGCATTTAATTAATTTAGAGGTGTAAATAATTTCAGAAGAGAAAATATCTATTAAAAATACAGATTTTAACAAATGGACTGTAAAGGAATTAAAAGAATTTTGTAGTAAGAATAACATTAAAATACCTTCAAAGTCCAGAAAAAAGGATATTGTGGAACTTATTCAAGAAATTGTTTCACATCCTGAATTTATTGATAGGTCTCAAGAAGAAACATTAGAAGAAGAATTAGTTGCTGAATTTGATGATGAAGATCTTGCGTTATTAAGAAAAGATAAAACCTCATTAAAATTTTGGCAAAAACCTCCCTTTTCTTCATTATTAGACCTTGAATTAGCAAAAGATTCTGAAGTAGTATTTTACGATTTATCAAATTTAATAGAAAAATTCTTTTCTAAAATGCTTAAAGAAGAGTTAATTAATTATAAAATCTCAGGAATTGCTCTTAAATCAGCGGCATCTTTACATCATTATAAAATTTCCAGTATAATAAAAGAAGAAGAACAGATTCAAAAAAAGGAGGAGTTAGAAAAACTTAGAGCAAGACATTCAAGAACGATTCCTAAAGCTTTACCACAACCTATAAAACCTAAAATGCAAATTGCTACAAAAGAAGAATTATTTGATGCAATGAGAGCTGCCATCATTGAAACGATGCAAAATAAAGAAAAATTGAAACGCAGAAGAATACGCAGAGAAGAAGAAACACAGAAAAGAATGCAAATGAAATCAAAAGCGAAATTACCTAAAGAACTGTTAAAACACATAAGCGGAAAAGAACAGTCTATAGAAGAATTACTAGAGAGCTGGTTAAATCGAATAAATGCAACAATTGATCTTAATAATGATGATACGAGTTTTTTCGATCTTCTCAATATAATAAAAAACGAGGAAGTAAGTAGTATTGGTAGAAAATTTGCTTTAGTAAGATTATTTTTAGCCCTGATGTTCTTAAGTACAAGTGGTAAAATTAAGTTACTACAGAATGATGAATTTAAAAATATTTTAATTGGTATTAAGAAATAAAAACTTTTAATTTAATAAATTTGGAGATGTAAATTGAATAATTTTGATGAAGATTTAGATGATAAATCCGAAGAAAATAATGAGGAGCAATTAGAGCAGGAATTAAACGGGGAATCAGATGATGATTCAAACGAAAAAATTGATAATATTCCAAAAAATCAATCTCAAGAAAGCCTAGCTGAGAATAATGATGAAGAACTTATTAACAGTGTAATTCCAAAACAGGAAATTGATGCCCAAAATGGATCATCCTTAAAATCTGAAATATCTGAAGAGGAACGATTAGCAAGACAATTACGAGACTTTCATCGGAATCAAATTGAAGCTTCACTTTATGTCGCTGGTAGGCCATTAAGTATTGAAGAAATATCAACTAAACTCGAAATTCGAAAAAAAGAGGTCGAAGAGTTAATTAATGACATAGCTTTTGATTACTTAGATCGTTCAACGGCTCTTGTGATCGCTCAGATAGGCGATAGCTACCAAATGCAAATTAAAACGGAATATGCAGAAAAAGTCTCAAAATTTGCGAAAGGAGGTGCCATAGCAGAGAAATACTTAAGGACATTGACAATTATTGCTTTGAAACAACCTATAATGAAATCCTTAGTTGTAAAAATAAGAGGGAGCGGAGCTTATGAACATGTTAAATATCTTGAAGATAACGGGCTCATTGACGCAGTGAAAAAGGGGAGATCAAAAGAATTAACAACAACAGATAAATATTCTGAAATGTTCGGATTACCCAAAGACAAAGAAGAACTGAAAAGGGTTATGATTGCACAGTTAGGTCTTGATGAAATTTCGTCAACAAATGTAGAATCCTCTCAAGATGAAGAACTCTCTCAAGATGAAGAACTCTCTCAAGATTGAACTAAATTTTAATATTAAAATGAAGAATTACCCAAAGATACTAGAGCAAAAATTCTAAAAAAATAGAGATTATTTGTAAAACTCTTTATTTTCTATTTCGAAAACAATTTTAGCATACTGAAATTTATAGTTGAGATAGTTTAATATTTCTCTTACAAAATCTCTTAGATTTTCTGCGTAAAAAATTCTTTTGTTTTGTTGTTCAATCAAATAGGAATAAATCAAGTTGCGTGTCGATTCTGGTCCGTTGTTATGGAAATACCCAGTCCAGTGACTTGAAAAATGACAAATTTCCTCTAATTTTGAATTTGGAAAAATTGATTTATCAAATATCAACTTTTTATACATATGGATACTGTCCCCAACACGTTCAATATAATCAGCAATTGCAGAAGCATACTTACAAAGACTTATTAAATTTGAAATTGTTCTTTTACTTCGTGTATTTATTGCTTCCTTAATGGCTTTCCAAGAATTCTCCCACTCTTCGCTCGTATTATATTTTTTATTTTGGACTAATGCTATATTAATTATGTCGCTTAAATCAACATCATGGCCACGTTTTAACTTTTTATGAAAAATATCTTTTAGAGAACATCCATCAAGATAACTACAATTACCAAAATCCATTGCTTGATTTATATCATTCGAAGCAATTAAAATTCCAATATTTCTTTGTTTGGTTTCATAATTAAACCATTCTAATTGTTTTTCCCATTCTTTAGTTTTATTATTTCTTTTCCAACCGCATTCTTTTAAAGTATACTCGAATAACTTTACTTTATGAATCCAGAAATCTATGTCATCTGAAAATCGTTTTCTCCTCCAATCTCTTGTTGTATACTTTTTAAGATAAATCTTTACAGTTCCCCTTACAATATTATATTTGCCTTTACTTAGAGCTTCTTTAGCATCTTCATAATAGATGTGTTCAGGATTATAGGAAATCTCTATAATTTTATTTATTATTAATCTTGCCTCTGTTGCTATAATATCTAAAGGAATCTTCCCATCTGATGGATAACTCCTCGATCCCCCATCTAAAAATTTTTTAAATAAATTAAGATGATCCTTTGGAATGCAATAATCAGGGTTGTGAAAAAGTTTTTTCCTAAAAAAAATATGCTTAAAACCTAAATCATCTATAAATGTTTTTCCCGAGATCTGATTTACATCTCTTAAATTATCTCCATTAACTATAGCATCTGTTTTATCTTCCCAATAATCTAATGTCATTTAATCCCAGATTAACAATTTATTGATGAAATTTTGAAAAATGATTTGTTAAAAATATTTCAATTATTATAATTAATATTGATCAAAGTAATATTTATATTTTACGAATCCAAGAAAGTGTTCAGAATACTTGACCAAAAGTTGAACACTTTAAATTTTTTGACTCAATCTAATTATAATTATAAACAAATTTAAACGAAATTTGTAAAAAATAAGATTTGATTTTTATAACTATCTCCTATATAGGATTATTGGGTGATTTTTGGATTATTTATTTTTATACCAAAAAAGACCAAGGAGAAGGTAGCACTGATGAGATTTGGTAAATGTTTATATTAAAGTGAAAAATAAAAAATTATTCCTAACTCATCAATAATTTCTTTTGAATCCGGTTTGTCTTTTATCTTATCTTCTTGGTTTTTTTCATAGATTTCCAAATTTTTAATCCGAATAGTATTTTTAATATCTTCTTTTAAATCATTAATGATTTCATGTTTATTTTTATCGGAGAGGATTATAACTCTAGTAATTTCTTGATTTAACGGAATTTGATGTTTTGATTTATAATTCCTCAAAATTTTAATTATATCGATACCAAACTTTCCTTTTTCTGCTAATTCTTCGGAAATATTCTCGTAAGGAGTTGGCCAACGCTCTAAGTGAATAGATTTTAAATTCTTAAATTTCTTGTACATATTTGAATAGATCTCTTCAGAAATAAAAGGCATTATTATCGCAAAAATCGTTAACATCTTATAAAATAGGTTTAAAGCGTTTTTTAAAGCCCATTCCCTCGTTTCTTGCTCTTCCAAATAAAATTTATATTTAATTGCTTCGATGTAATTATCACAGATCTCGTTCCAAAAGAATGGTCTTACTATTGTAAAAGCTTCGTGCCAATTGTATTCATCAAAATATTTAGTGATTAATTCTAAATTCTTATTAAATTCAGAGTAAAAATAATTATCAATAACACTCAATAAATTTTTATCAATATTGATGTCAGAAATCTCGAATTTATTTAAATTTAGCCCTAAAAACCTATACGCGTTCCAAATTTTAGTTAAAAATCGGGAAGCCCCAATCAATTGTTCAAATCTTCTACGATATTTCTTATTAAACTTATCTTCAGGTAATTTCTCCATTTCTTCTTTAATTTTATCCTCTGAAACTGGCTGTTTTGTCTGAAGTTCTATCCATGTATATTCAAATGGATAATCATCTCCTAACGATCCCATTGCTGCCCATTGTCTAATTGCATCGGCTCCAAATTCAGGCATGACTTCATCTGGAGAAACAATATTACCGAAACTTTTAGACATCTTTCTCGAATCGGGCCCGGCTACCATGCCGTTTATCATGGTCTCATAAAAAGGAGCCTTTCCAGTTAACTTTTTACATCGAAATAATGTATAAAATAACCATGTACGAATTATTTCATAACCTTGAGGGCGATGAACTTTTGCCTTCATGTATGTTTTCTCAAAAAAATCGTCATCTTCAAGCCACTTAGCAATTGCTAATGGTGTAATACTTGAATCAATCCAGCAATCGCATACATCCTTTTCTCCTAGTAAATTTTTACTTTTGCACTTAGGACATTTATCCACAGGTGGGGGTGTCTTGACTGGATCTAATGGTAAATCCTCTACTCTTGGCGGAATGATTTCATTACATTCTTTACAATACCAAAATGGAATAGGTGTTCCAAAAACACGTTGTCTCGAGATAACCCAATTCCAATCCACTCCCTCACACCAATCTATTAACCTTTGTTTATGTTTTTCAGGATACCAATTCATAATATTCCCAGATTCAATGATTTCGTCAGTAAAATCCTTCACATTAATAAACCATTGATAAACAGGTAAATATTCTATTGGTTTCCTACAAGAAGATCGCTCAGAATGTATCACAACTCTATGCTCATAATCCTCAATTTTTTCAACTAAACTCCTCTCATCAAGATCTTTTAATATTTGCTCTCGTGCTTCTAAAATAGTCATCCCCTGGTATATTGAGTTCTCATTCATGTGTCCATCTTCAGTAAAAATCTGAATCTCATCAAGATCATAATTTATTTTCCATTTAATATCCAATTCATCACCATATGTACAACAATAAACGATACCTGTACCAAAATTCATATCTACATTTCTATCCATCTCAATACGAACTGTACGATCAGTCATTGGAATTTCCACTTCTGCAGCGGAAAGATGATAATATCTCTCATCGTTAGGATGAATGAAAACACCAACACAAGCCTCCATATATTCAGGTCGCGTTGTAGCTATAGTAATATATTCATCTTCCCTCCCAACAATAGGTAATTTCAAATACCAGAGTTTTCCAGGTTCTTCATAATACCCAACTTCAGCTTTGGCAACAGATGTTTCACAATTAACGCAGAAATGTGTTGGAAACTTTTCCCGATATAACCAACCTTTTTCATAAAAATATAAAAGGGACCACTGGATCTTGAATTTATAATCATCTTTCATGGTTCTATAAGTGAAATCCCAATCGGTGGAGTATCCTAAATCATCATATTGCTTTGTCATATTATTAATGTTTTGTTCTACCCATTCTATACATTTTTCTAAAAATTCATCGCGTTGGTGCTGTGAAATCCCATACTTCTTCTCAACTGCTAATTCTACGGGAAGTCCATGGCAGTCGTATCCTTGTGGGAAATATACATTTCGTCCCTTCATTTTATTATATCTAGCAACGAAATCGATCCATGAATGATTTAAAATATGTCCTAGATGTAAGGTTCCACTAACAAATGGAGGGGGAGTATCAATTGAAAATATTTCTCCCTTTGCATTTATATCAAACTTGTATATACCCTCATCTTTCCAATATTTTATCCATTTTTCTTGGCTTTCCTTAAATTTGTATCGCTTTGGATAAGTGGTTTCTTGTGCCATATTAACTTCCATAAATATATATTTAGAAAAATAATGATTAATGATTTTATAAATTTTATTTTAAAGATTTTGCTTTTAACTTATTTTAAGCTAAACCTTACTAGATATTAAATGGACCTGACGGGAATTGAACCCGTGACCTCTTGAATGCGAGTCAAGCATAAGATTATTTTGCTTTACGCAAAAAAATGATCTTCCACTGATCTACAGGCCCGTTTATATTATTCTTGCTGTAATATATTAAAATTTGTGAAACTAAAAATAATTTGTGATTTTAATGGTTTAATACTAATAATTCAAAGAATTAAAAATGCAAAAAAAGAATTAATTTTAATATTGTGTTCGAGCAATGATTTCTTCCTGTGCTCCTTTAGATAACTCATTAAACAAAACTGAATATCCTGCAATTCTTACAACCAACCCTCGATACTGTTCTGGATTTTTCTGAGCGTCGCATAGTATTTCTTTGCCAACAACATTAAATTGTACATGATACCCTCCATTTGGTTGAAAAAATGTTCGTATTAGAGAAGGAAATAATTCTAACTTTAAAGTATTTGGGTGGAAAGATAAAATAAGTGAATTGCCATTCGTCATTAATTCGTTTTCAAGTTTCATAATTGAATTAAGAATAGCTGTAGGACCATTTTTATCTCTACTAGTAAAAGGTCCAACCCCATTTGAAAGAGGCTCTCTTGATTTTCTTCCATCCGCAGTTGCTGCTGTAAACACTCCAAATGCTAAATGAAAGGTAGTAGAATAGATTCCTGGATTATATTTCCCGCCTCGATAATTTACATGTTTTACTATTTCATTACAAAATTGTTTTGCAACATCATGCGCGATTGAATCAACATAGTCATCATCGTTGCCAAATTTAGGAACTTTATTAATAAAATATTCCCTCCATTCTGCCCCTTTTCTGCCTTGGTATGTACCTCTATAATTTTTTACTAACATCTGAACTAAATCTTCGTAAGGAAGTAGTTTATCTTCAAAAACAACCTTT
>SDNM01000036.1 GCA_004524385.1 Promethearchaeota archaeon | reverse complement strand
TGATTGATGCATATTTGGATTAAATCTTGTAGATCTTCTTCATATGCAATGAAGGCATATTTCATGAACTGAATTTCTGGTAAAGTTTCTTCTATAACATTAAAATTTAAAACCTCTTTTGTATGATCTGCAAAAATCGATTTTGCAAATTGAACATTCGTATCATAAATCTGAATTAAGGTTCCTAAAATTAAACTTACGGCTGCATATTTAAGAAGTTTTTTATCAGCGAGCTTTTGAAATGCGCTTAAATAAATTAAGGATGCTTCTTGTAAATTATTATTAATTATTTCTTTGATAGCTTTATCCCAATAATCTCGTTTCATCATTTTTCTTTTAGCAATATCTTGGGATTTTTTTTCAATGTTTTTTGCTATTTGATTAATTTGTTTTCTAAGCTTTGCTATTTCCCCAGGATCTAATGTAGTTTTTTCAGTTTTCTCTTCTTTTTTAATTTTTTTACCCAAATAATCATAAAGTACCAAAATTTCTTCTTCAAATATCGGTAAATATTCTAAATAAGACAGAGCTTCTTTTAATTTTGGTTCATCTTCAATTTTTTTCAAATCTATGATATATTCTATAAGAGTGAATGGGAATGTCTCGAATAACAAATTTCCTGATTTAGAAAATTTTTCTTTTATATCTTTCATTAAATTTATTAAATCATCTATTCTATTATCTTTTATTAACAATAACGAGGCTACAGCTAAGGATACTCCAGCTAAATTATATTTTTTAATTTTATTCAATTTAATTATGCTCTCTTTATAAGCATTAATAGCTTTATCAAAATCTTGCTTTTTTACGAATTCCAAAGCATTCTTAAAATAACTTCGTTTCAGACCAGTTCTTTGTTTCATTTCGTTTTCTTGATCTTGCTTTGCATCCCTTCCTTTTTTCTTTATAAGCGAAAGCTTTTCTTTTAATATTTCGGTTTTTACTGATTCTTTAGCTTTCTTAGTTTTTATTGCTGCTTTGCTAGTCTCTACTTTAGCTAATTTCTTGTGGATTTCATTTTTGAATGTTTTATTTTCAATTTTATCTGAAAATGTTTGGGCAGATGAAAAATCTTCTAAAGTAATATAGATTTCAGCAATTTTCTTATAGATTTTATCAAAATTAACTTTAAATTTTTCTACGTCTAAATAAGCTGCTGCAATTATATGAATTTTTTTTCTTAATTCATTTGATTTTTCGATTCCTGATAAATTACTTTCAATTTCTACAATTTTTAGAGCTTCTTTTTTAATTTGTTTTATGAATAATTTATTTATTTCTCTTGATTTTTCATACAATTGCTGATTTCGAAAGATGATATTTGATTTTTCAAAAATTTTTTCTTTATTAGTGAAATCCTTTTCTGCTCTCAATTGTTCCAATTTTTCAATGAAGAGTGGATAGATTCTTATTAAGTAATTTTTCTTAGTTTCATCTTTTAAATCTGAGTAAAATTCAAAGAAATTATCAAATAAATTACCTTCAATTAAAATGTCCAAAGATTTTATCAAAATCTGATTTCCGGCTTCTTCTTTACCTATATCTTTGAGAAAAATAGAATGATTTTTTATTATTTGAGCAGCTTTAAGAAAATCACCTTTCTTAATATATTCATTAGACTCTTCTTTTTTTTGAGAATTCATCTCAACAATAATATTTTCTTCAGCATCATAAAAATCTTGTATAATATCAACCCCTTGTTGGACATATTCATTTATTTCTTTCTTTTTTAGTTTTTTATTCTTCTCTTCGATTTTTACACTAAATTCAGTTAATTCCTTCTTTAATTCCAAAGAATTTAATTTATTGATTAAAATAGTAGCCATCCCAAAATTCAATTCTTCTAAGAGTAGTTTAATTAATTTTTCCAATTTGTTATCAATATCTACTTTTTCTAACTCATATGTCTCCCAAATATTTTCAATCTCATCGTATGCATTTTTAGCAGCATATAAATCATTTTCGTTGATTTTTTGTTCTAGTAACTTTATTAATATCTCAATTACCTTTTCTTCAAATATTTTTAAGTCGTCATATAGCCCTTCTCGTTGATATTCATTTATGCTATAATATAATTGATCCCTTGCAGATTCTAGCTCTCCATTTGAAGATAAATATTCAGCAGCGTCAACAATTTTTTCAGAAACTTCACTTAAAATACCACTAGTTTCTTCGTGAGGTAACCTTTCAAGAATACTAAATGCGTTTTCAACTTTACAAGCTGAGATAAAAGAATTTATAGCTAATTTAAAACAATCATTAACTAATTTTTTATCTTCTAGCTCAATTGATGCCCATTGAGCAGCGCTTTCATATTGTGAAGCGGCTAATTCGTAATCTCCATTATTAAATAGTTTATTTCCTTCTGTAATCATCGCTCTGTGATATAATTTCTTAAAATCTATCGCTTTTCTTTTATCAAATTTATTAAAGATTTCTGAAGCTTCTAAAAAAAGGTTGATCTTTGAAAAAGTAAAGGCAGCTTGTTCATAATGAATCATGAATTCGCTATTATTGTAAATTTCTGAAATTATTGCTGCCTTTTTCATAGCCCGAGCAGCATAATAATAATTTTGTTCTTTAAAATATTCATTCGCTAATTCAATAAATATAGGAAATCTCAACCAAGCATTTTCAATATTTAATGGAGTTTCTGCAGCAATCATCGCCAAGGATAGGCATTCAAGCGCTTGATGAAATTTTTTTGGTGAAAGATTTATAAATACTTCAAGATCAGGGTAATTTAACCACATGCTTTCCAAAATATCATTAGTAATAAGAGGAAGGATACCATTTTTATCATAAAAAATAACTACTATAGGTATATTCCTTTTTACTGAATTTATAATAGGTAGACTAATTTCGAAAAACTCAAATTCGTCAATTTTAAGAGGATTAATAAGAAATATAATTCCATCAACAGTAGGAATAACCTCATCGTAATCTGCAGAAATAATATCGGTTAAAACATCCACTTCCAAATCGCAAATATCTTCTAATGCATTAATTTCTTTATAAAATTCATAATACGCATGCTTCTCCTCACCTGCATCCTGAAATGCCCTCACTATATATTCATATGTCGATTCAGGTTCCCCCATTACTAAAACTTTAAATACATATCGCATTTTATCGTCGAATAAAATCTTTAAAATTATTAAAATTATGAGTTTTACAATAAAATTATTAAAATTATGAGTTTTATGAAATCATTTAAATGATTTTCTCTTCATAAAATAAATTAATTCATTTAGTTTAATAAATTATCTAAATTAAATTGATTGAAAAAGTAAAATCAATAAATCAATAAAATTTTTATGACAACATTGCTCGTCGAAAGGAATTATCGAATTGTAGAAGCGAAAATGATCGCCCAGATGGAAGAAGCTCTAGAATATGGGAAGAAATTGATTGATTCAGAATTGGATGCGGGGCTTCTTAATTTTATTGTGAAACCTATAATTAAAACCTTCTATAAATATTGGAGCGACAATGATGCCCGCGAAGGCACCTTACAACAAATAAAAGTAACTTTAGATTGTGCAAAGTTAATCCTAAATAATGGTATAGAAAATGAAGAATTTGATAAAACGATTGAAGAACATTTTCCAATTTATCTTAAGGGTGATCAAACCTATCGACAATGTAAATTTAAGCATAAAAATTTTAATAAATTAAATGAAATTACAAGAGACTGTTTTATAACCCAAATCAATGAAGCCGTATTGTTTTTGAATGTGAAAGAAGATATTACGACTTATGATGATATAGTTAGGAATGTTTTTAAGACAAAAGAAAATGCTTTAAAATCTTTAATGCGGCAACTAGATTTTAATGAGGCTGGAATCAAGATCATTGAAAAAGATCCTTCTATTTTAAAGATCCCAACAGGCAAAAATATTCTTTTAAAATGCCTTAGAAAAGGTTTTGAGCACACAAAAACAATATTGGTGGAGCGTCTAGATAATATCTTTCCCTCTCCCTAATGGGTCCCCAACCCAATTTTTCAGTCAAGCAACAAACAGCATTTTACATTGAGTTTCAATGTTTGTTGGTTTGTTATTTGTTATAAAAAAAGATTAAAATTGATTAGTCACAAAAATTAATAGTTATATATATATGGAAGAAAATAATGATGGTGTTGCCTTAGAAAAAAATATTAAAAATCCATTGAGAATTATTTTTTTAAATTTATTTATTAGCGTATTTATAATAATGTGTTACTTCTATTTAGCAGAATTTTTCGGTTCAATATCTACGATTTTTGTAGAAAATTCTGAATTGATAATATCATTCGGGATCACCATGTTATTATTCACGTTTTTTTCCACATTAGCAGGTAAATATCATGGCTTTATTGCGGGTTTTATAGGAGAATTACTTTACCAGTTAGCCGTTTGCGATACAATTTATATTCATTGGTGTTTGATAGTTTCAATATGGGGATTATTAAATGGTATATGGAAATATAAACCATTAAGATATCATAATTTAAAGAATTTAGGCTATTCAGTAGTAATGATATTTCTTTCTTCTCTCTTTACGATGTTTCTTATAATAATATTTCAAAAAATTTTGTATTTTAGGCATTTTCAATCAATATTAATAAATTACGGATTAAAATTTCTTATTAATGCAGTTATAGTAATTGTAATGGTTCCACTCCTTCTTTTTCTCTATGATAAAATTCTTGCTACAGATGAACAACACCTCTATTATTTGTTATTAACTCATCATACTGTCTCTCAGAGGGATCACACATTTGTTTTAAAATTTGGCAGGACTTATATTTATTTTTGTTCGAGATGTTCAGGGGTAATACTTGGAGGATTGATTGCATTCTTTTTTACACATTTATTTGAAAGGATATATCATACCGAAATAAATCCCATAACTGCTGTATTTTTATGTGTTATTTTGCCAATACCTGGATTAATTGATTGGGGAACTCAGAGGTTAGCATTAAGAAAAAGTACGACTGAATCAAGATTGTTTACCGGATTCGTTATTGGCAGTGCAATACATATGATGTCTTTTACGAGAGAATATTATTTCATAACGATTTTTTTGGTTATTTTCTATTTCAGCATTGTAGGGATATTAATATTTTTGGGGGAACGGCGCGGTTATGGGCTGGAATATTTAGAAATAGAGGAAGAAGAAAAATTAGAGGAACAGGATAATCCAACAGAATAAAATTTAGTTAAGAAAAAAGTTATTAAAAAAAATATGCCAAATATGATCTTTATTCATGGTTTAGAGAGCTCAGGTCAAGGTTTTAAAGGGCGACTATTCAGAAAAGTCTTACCAGGATGTCTTACGCCTGATTTCAAAAGATATTCTGGAAAAATATTATATAATAATTTGTTAGAAGATAGAATGGCCCAATTAGTATCTATTTTAAAAGAAAAAAAATCTTGGGTAATTATTGGCAGTAGTTTTGGAGGACTCATGGGTGCTTTGTATACTTGTCAATGTCCACAAAAAGTTGGGCGATTAATACTTCTTGCACCGGCTTTAGCAAATCCAAAACTTAATTTAGTAAATTTTTCGCCTGTTGATGTACCTGTTGTGATTTTTCATGGTAAAAACGATAAGATTGTCCCAATTAAGCCAACTCGCACTCGTGCAAAACAACTTTTTACAAATCTAACGTATAATATAGTAGATGATGATCATATGCTTCATTCCACAGTAAAAAAAATAGATTGGCAAAAAATAATAAATAAGAAATAATATATAATCATTCAAAAGTAAAGCCTAAATGAAGGAAAAAAAGTAAAATTTTGAATAATAAATGTCACAGGAAAAAAAAAGAGACACAAAAGATAAGGAAGAAAAAAATGATTCTTTAGAGGAAAGTTCATTTAGGCGTAATGACTTTACTCCTTTGGTAAAAATAGATAAAAAAGAAAGTGCAAAAAGTCCAGCTGAAGTAAGTCATAAGAAATCAATATTAGATGAAGAATTAACTGAGATTGAAAATGATGTTCTGGAAATAGCCAAAGATATCTTAAAATTAAAACGCTATGATGCTGAATTTGAAGTCGAATCAGAAGCTCATATTCAGAAGTATCCGATTATTGAGAAATTATATGCTAAATGTATAGCTAAACTTTCTTTTAAGAAAGGATATAGTAAGGCTGATATTTTTCTGGCAATTCGAAGCTTAGAAGAGAAGAATTGGATAGTAACTAATGAGAGAAGAACAAAATTAGAGATTCTTGAAAATGAAAAGCTAATGAAAATATATGACTTTATTGGCAAAAACTCTGGAATACATGCGAGAGATGAGAAAATTGAAAAAGAGTTAAATCTAACTCGCACACCGTTTTTAAAGCATATAATGACCTTGGAAAGATTTAATTTAATAAGATCAAAAAAAATTGGAAAATCTCTTCATTATTTCTTATCAGAAATTCCTGAAGACGATAAATTAGATAAATTGAAGGTTATGTTTTTAAACCCTTTAATTCCAAAAATTTTAGAAGAAATTTCAAAAGATAATACTATATCCATATCAAAGATAGGAGACAATATAGATTATTATTCGGGAACCGTTCAGTATCATGTTAAAAAATTAAAAAAATTAGATTTATTAAAAATAAGTAAAGATAAAGAGGGTAGAAAGACTCATATAATAAACAAATCGATTATAAAAAAATATAAAAATATCTATAAAGAACCAGACTTCTCTAAAATACTTCTCTTATGCATCTCACTAATTTTCGGTCTTTTTAATATGAGATTCTTTTTATCTATAATTATTTGATTTTTCTTTGAAATTTCATTTGGATTTCCGTATTATTTCGATTTATCAATTGACTCCCTCAATTTTTCTTTCTTTTTTAGAAATTCACGTATCGAATTGAGGTCTTTGCTTATCATTCTCGCAGATCGTATATTAAATGGATTTCCTTCAAGCTTCAAGAAGAACTGTCGTAAATTTTTCAATTTCCTAATAATTCTTGGTATAGTAATGAAATCATTATGCCTTAAGTCCAATTCTTCGAGAGATTTTAAATTTCCAATAGAATTCGGGAGTGAAGTCAATTGATTATTTCTTAAATCTAAAATTCTAAGAGATTTAAGATTTCCAATAGACTCTGGGAGAGTAGTTATAACATTATTGACTAAAAATATTTGTTGGAGCAATTTAAGGTTTCCAAATGATTTTGGAAGTGTTTTTATCTGGTTATTTTCAAGAAATAACTGCTTAAGTGATTTAAGATTTCCAAATGATTTTGGAAGACTTTTTAATTCATTATTTTCAGCATATAATCGTTCCAAATTTGATAATCTAAGTATTGGCTCAGGAAGTTCCTTAAATCTATTTTTACTTATATCTAATGATTGTAATGATTCTAATTTTCCAAAAGATTCTGGAAGATCATTTAAATGATTATCTCTTAATCTTAATACTTTTAATTTAGTTAAATTCTTTATAGCTTCAGGAATAGATTTTAATTGATTATGGCTAAAACCTAATACTCGTAGCGAATTTAAACTGAATAATGGTTCGAGAATCTTTTCCGGTAAAAATTTTAAAGAATTGCCTGCTAAAGAGAGGATTCGAAGATTTTTTAAACTGCATATATTATCGGGAAGAGTCGATATCTTATTATAATCTAAATATAATCCTTCAAGCGATTTTAAATTACAAACAGCCTTAGGGAATTGTGTAAATTTATTTTTACTTAAATATAATTCTTTCAGCGAATTAAGGTTACTAAAAGACTCTGGAAGCGAATTAAATTGATTATTTCGTAAGATTAATTCTTGAAGCATGCTTAAATTTGCAAAAGATTCTGGTAGAGTTGTTAATTTATTTGTATCTAATTCTAATTCTTCTAGTAATTCAAAGTCTCCGAAAGTTTTTGGGAGAGCAGTTAAAGAGTTCCATCTTAAATTTAATTTTTCTATTAAGTGTAATTTATTAAAATATTCTGGGAGTTTGGTCAATGAATTATAACCTAAGTACAATTCTCTGATATTATCTAGGTTTAAAATTTGTTTTGGAAGTTCCTTTAGACCACAACGTTCAAGCCATAAACTAACAACATCGTCGTCATCAATTTTAACTCCAAAAGAAGGTATTCCACGTTCATCAAGACAAGGAATTTTTTTACCGATTATCTTATTCAAATCGTTTAATGCTTCTGCTTGTTTGGGTTTAACGTTGTATTCTTCACTTTTCATACTATTATTCTTTTTCTTTTTTTTTTCGCTGATTAAATTATCCCTTACAATATATAAATTATTATTTCACTTTAAAGCAGTTTTGATTTTTGGTAAAGAACTAATTAACATTTCAATCGCATTATTAATCCCTTTCTCAAGATTAGGATGAATCTCATTCGTTTTAAAAATATCATATTTAGAGGAAGGCACATCAGATACGGATAGAATTGAGGCAGTTTTTATATTAAATAATTTCCCTAATAGAAATAATATTGAATTTTCCATATCAATTCCGGAGACGTTTATTGATTTTAATGAGTTGATAAACTCATCGGTTTCACAAAACAGGGCGTCAGTTGTCCAAAAATCAACCTCTTTAACTTGATTAGGATTTTTAGATTTAGCTTTGTTAAATAATAATTCCCTTAATTGATCGTTTGGCTTAGTAATGAATACAATTTGATTACCCGCTTTAATATCTTTAATTTTCGAAATGGGATTTGATATTGATTCTAATTGATTAATCAACTCGGGATACTTAATAATATAATGAGGAGATGTCCCATCTCCACAATAAGCAAGTCTGGGGATTAAAATATCACCCACGTTAATTTTATTAGTCTCGTTATCAATACCTCCACAAAAATCAACTCTTAGAACTACCTTTGTATTACATCTTTTTAAACATTCCATAGCAGTAGCACAGTTAGGACAACCAACTAAAGATCGGATGATGCTTACCTCAACTCCATTTAGCAATCCATTATAAACTCTACCGCGAACTCTTTTATTTCGAAGTTTGCTAATCAATTTTTTCATTACGAATTTGACTGCCGGTAATATTACAATCTCGTTGATCGATTTTGGACCGGTTTCCAAAAATAATCTTACAATTTTCTCATCTACACTCATAAATTTTAATCCAAAGTTGACCAAATCTGACTTTATTTTATTTAACATTTTAATCAATTTTTTTTATAATTTATAACTACCACATTAATTACTTCAAAACTTATAATTATTAATCGTTTTTTTTATTTACTTACATTAAATACATTTATTAATATACAGTGAAGTTTGGTTAAAATTGATGAGAAATAGATATATCATCGATAATAAAATCACAAATAAATTTGTTGAAATATATACAAAAACAACTTATAGAATTATCGGAAATAATAAACACTCTGCTATAAAACCTTGTCATTGGCTCGAACAGAAATTAATGACAGGGAGAGAAAATAGAAATTGTTACAAGAGCATTTTCGGAATTCAAAGTCATAAATGTCTTCAGAATACCCCCTCTTTCCCCTTTTGCAATCATCAGTGTGTTTTTTGCTGGCGAGATATTGAAAAAGGAGATCTTGGAAGTGATTTTATCGTTGAGCCAGACGAACCAAGAGATTTAGTTAATGAAATGATCCGACATCATCAAGACATTATCCAAAATCATTTACCCTTAAGAAGATATTTGGATAACTATGAAATTATGAATGAAATC
>SDNM01000035.1 GCA_004524385.1 Promethearchaeota archaeon | reverse complement strand
TTGCACCAATGGTTGTATTTCTTGCTTCTGATGCAGGGACTAAGGTAAACGGCGAAGTCTTCAGAGTTGTTGCCGATCGCGTTTGGGTATTTCAAGGGTGGCATACTTACAATAGTATCAGTAATAATGGAAAGATTTTCACTCCTCAAGAGCTAGCAGAACGCGTGAAGAAAGAATTAATGAAGGGAGCACCTCGTAAAGAGACATTAATGGATGCAATAGGTAGTATGATACAAATGTAATTTTTTTTTCTTTTTATTTTCTTTATTTTCATGTTAGTTACACTCTAGTTTTGTCAGTAAATTTGCACTTTATTTTTGTCAATTTTTGTCAGGTTCCTGATGATTTTCCTGATCATATTTTGTACGTATTATTTGGATTAAAATAAAAAAAAAAGGATTTAGGATTAGATCTTAAAGATCTATTGTTTTTAGGAGTTTTCCATGTAGGTAGACCAAGAGGTTCTTTCCATCGTTAATTTCCTGAACCTCTACGGTCCTACCAGCTAGTTTATAATCTATAGTATAAGGTTTTCCTTTATACATGATAACCCCAGCATGGGTGATTTTCCGCTTTATTTTCTTTTGTCTTATTGGCACATTGTAAGAATGGCTTATAATCAATTTATCCTTATAGTATATCTCAATTTTATCCTCATATTCGATAACTTCGACTCGTGTCCCCGAGTAACCTGGAGGAATATGATATTTCTGTGATTTATAGTAGATTTCATTATATTTAGTGACTTTTGTCTGCTCTAATTCATGAAGCCAACGCTTCCAATTTATTTCCGCTTGGAGAGGTCGAAAAATTCGATCCTCTGTTTCATAAAATCGTTTATTAGGAGGATGATTACCTGGTAAACTTCGATGAGGCTTCTCTGTATTATACCAAATCACCCATTCTCTGAACATCTGATTGAAATCGGTTAAGGTTAATTTAGGAGTTGTTTTTACCTTAAATCGAGCCTCTCCCAGAAACATCTTTTTAACAGTTCCAAACCATCTTTCAAGCTTTCCCTTAGTTTGGGGGTGATTAGGTTTAGCAAAGATGGGTGTAATATCTAAATTTTCTAGTAATCTGGTATATTTTGTTCCTAATTCACCAATTAGATTTCTAAATTGTGTTCCGTTATCTGCAAGAATCTGATTTGGCCTTCCATACGCTAACACAGCATCTCGTATGATCTTTAGGACATTTAATCCCCTTTGGTCTTTAAAATATTCTGCCGCCACAATAAATCTTGAATTATCATCCAGGAGAGCTATTAAATAGAGTTTTTCCAAGTGTCCTACCGTTTGAACTCCTGCAATATCAATTTGCCAGAGATCGTTAGGTTTGGATCGTTCAAATTTCACATATCCTTTTCTGTGAGATCTGTTCTTATAGGTTAGTCCTTGGTCATGAAAATATTTATAAATTGTCGATAGAGAGGGGGTTGCGTTGGGAAATTCTTTTTTAAGTAATTTCCGTACTATAGGCGCAGTTCTATAGGGCAATTCTTCTTTAAACTCTGTAATTCGGATAAATACGTCAAGAGGATATTTCCTAGAACGTATATGCCTCTTCGGGTGATCCTGTTGATCGGGTGAATTATTCTTATTATGATCACTTAACCATCTATAGATTGTTCTCTCTGATCTTCCATAATGAGATGCAAGTTCTTTAACCGAAAGTCTCCTATTGTAGCGTAATTCTCGAGCTTCCCTACGATTTAAATTATTTTTGTTTTCTTTCATTATATTCACCAAATTTTAATTTTAAAAGTAGATTTTAGGTAAATACAATGAATTGAAAGTTATTATTAAAGTAAAACACGATTTAGGTCATACATTATCATTTAAATGTGTTGATTTTAAGTTACCTCCCACTTTATAAATGTCACTTATAATAGAAACGACAATAGATCTGTTGTCAGAACCATCCTGATTAAAAGAATTAATAAAATAGTGATTTTACTGACATTTTTTAGTACAGACGACTTGTGGTCAACAACTAAATAAATGGCAATAAATTACAGATTATGTGACATTTTTTAATTACTGATCACAATTTTCAGAATAGATTCTCTTTAAAATTTAATCTCCACCTAATTTTCTTCCTTTTGTGACTATCTTCTTACCGATCTTTTTAGCAATATTAGTGGGATCGGCTAAACGCTGCAATCCATCAGCAGCAGCTTGACCCGCTTGACCAATAACATTCCCTGAAATACCTCCACCTCCCGCTAATTCTCCTATTACAACTCCCGCAGCAGGTGTTAATGCAGCTGATACAATCATTGTGACTGCAGCAACGGCGACGACTTTCGCGATCTTTTGAGCTGTAAGACTATCTTCTCCTTTCTTATCTTTTACATCCTCTCCAACGGCTTCTAAAGCTCTCTTTAATCCTTTAATTAAAGCATTTAAAGCATCTTCCTTTTTCTCCTTTTTCCCTTTATGATACACGCCTTCTTTATATGCATATTCCAAGAACTTTGTTAAAGATTTAAACTTTTTAACTTTTTTATAGCCATTCCAATCTTCTTCTTTAAAGTTCTTAAGTACATTTTTTATAGGTCTACCTTTATCAACTTTAAACATATAAAGATAAGGTTCTTTCTTATCATCTAAATATACTGCTTCATAAATCCAATCTCCAGGCTCTTTATCTTCTCCAATTAAGATTCTGAAATTTATTTTATTTGTTTTGCCAACTAACCCTTTAGAGAATTTAACCATCGCCGCTTCATCTCTTCGACCCCCCTTTATTTTCTCCGTTATTTCATCGGACCTCTTCTCGTCAAAAAAATCTTCAAGTACTTCCCAACCTTGTTTGAAAACCTCTTTTGCTTGTTTTACTTCTTTCTCCATTTTTAGGATATCACTTCCAAATTTGATTTTAAATTATTATTTTTAGATTATTATAATAATTAAATTAAAATATTTATTATTATGTCTAAGAGATCTAAGGAATGTCATTAAATTTCGAAACTTTTTAGACTTAAATATTATTAAATCTTATTTAATAAATATAGAATTATTATTCCTTAAAATATTATAAATTGATTTAGATGAGTGAAAAAATAACTGAAATTTTGGACTCTCTTAAAGCTATCAAAGGTGTACATGGTGCTGCTTTAATCGAAAAATTTGGATTAATTAAAGGTAGCGCTTTACCTGGCTGGGTAGACCCAGAAGCTGTTGCAGCAATGGTAACCTTGATCCTTAAAGCCTCTCAACGAGCGACTAAAGAATTAGAACAAGGCATTTTTAAAGATGCTATTATCGAAAGTGAAAAAGGTAAAATATTATTTTCCGAAATTGAAGGTAATATCATAACGGTTATAACGACCACTGATGCAAAGCTTGGAATCATCAATTTAAAATTACAGGCCGCGGGCACAGCTCTCGCCCCGCACCTATAATAAAATAAGTAAAATTTCTCTTTTTCCTCTTTTTTTAATAAAAAATCTTTTGAGCTCTAATGGCTATTTTTTTAAAAATTCTAATACGATTTTCCTAGTTATTTCAGGATCTAATTGACCTTTTGTTTTTTTCATACACTTTCCGATTAATGCTTCTAAAGCTCTTGGATTTTTTTGATAATCATTTACAATATCACGATTTTCTTTGATAACTTCCTCAACTATTTTAGTAATTTTATTTTTATCAGCGATTCTTGATTTTCCTGATTTTTTTACAATCTCTAAAATTGGAGTTCCTTTCATCATTTCATTTACAAATGTTTTGGCAATTTTCCCTGTAATTTCGCCTTCATTTATTAATTTAATTAAATCCACTAAATGTTTAGGCGTTAATTTAGTCTCTTTTATTACATTATTATTTTCATTTAACCAACGAGAAATATCACCCATTAACCAATTACAATATTGTTTATACTCATCTGGACCAAAAGATTTTTCAGATTTTACTCCATTCTCATAGAAATCTGCGATGTCTTTATCTAAAACAAGAATTTCAGAATCAAATTCTGATAATTGATAATCCTTCTGGAAGCGTTTTGCTCTAGCATTTGGCATTTCAGGAAGTTTTTTCTTAACTTGCTCAATAAAATCTTTAGTAATTTCAATTGGAACTAAGTCTTGCTCGGGAAAATAACGATAATCTTTCTCGAATTCTTTAGTTCTGAGACCAATTGTAACTCTTCTTTTATCGTCCCAATGCCGAGTTTCTTGAATTAATTCTTTCCCTCTTTTTAATAAGTTTTTTTGTCTTTGAATTTCCCATTTTAATGCTCTCTCTACTTCTTTAAAACTATTTATATTTTTTACTTCACTACGAGCATGCCCTTTTATTGAAATATTTGCGTCTACTCGACATGAACCATCCAAATCTAGATCTGAGATCTCTGTATATTGTACTATTGATTTTAGTTGTTTTAAATATTCTCTCGCTTCTTCAGGAGAGTTCATAACAGGATCTGATACAATTTCAATAAGGGTAACTCCTGAACGGTTATAATCCACTAAAGCATATGGAGAGGTCGCAATACTTCCTTTATGGACTAAACGCGCAGGATCCTCTTCAAGATGAATTCTGTTAAGTTGTAACTCTTTTTTCTTGCTATTCAGTTTTATCGTTATTTTTCCCCCATCTGCAAAGGCGCGTCCACCAGCCTTATTGTACTGTGATATTTGAAAGTTCTTGGCCATGTCAGGATAGAAATAATTCTTTCTAAAGAACCAGAATGATTCATTAATATCGCAACCTAATGCTAACGCTAATCTCGTAGCAAATTCAACAGAAATCTTATTTATGACGGGAAGGGAACCAGGTAATCCAAGACAAATAGGACAAACATGCGTATTAGGCTCCTTGCCTCTGTATTCATTGTTGCAACTACAAAATAATTTTGTCTTTAAATTTGTAAGCTGAATATGAACTTCTAATCCAATTATAACGTCTTCATATTTGGAATTCATTTTATTTACCTCCATTAACAGGAGCTAATTTCCTATAAAGATTTAATTCTTTTTCAAGCAAATGACCAATATTAAGAATTAAGTTCTCTTCAAAATAATTTCCAATAATTTGAAAACCAATTGGTAGATTTTTACTGTCAAAACCACATGGAATTGATAAAGCTGGAAGCCCCGCCAAGTTCACAGGACATGTCAAAACATCCATTAAATACATCTGTAATGGATCATCTACTAAATCACCAATTTTAAAAGCAGTAGTTGGCATCGTTGGACTTACAATCACGTCGCATTGCTTGAATGCATTCTGAAAGTCATTTTTAATTAGGGTTCTTACTTTTAACGCCTTAATGTAAAACATATCATAATAACCAGCAGATAAGGCGTATGTTCCTAATATTATACGCCTTCTAACTTCAGGACCAAACCTTTCTCCACGAGTTCTGCTAAATACATCAAAAACACTTCCATCAAGATTATCACTCATCTTCCCATATCTTAAACCATCATATCTCTCTAAATTTGAGCTTGCTTCGCTCATCGCAATTAAATAATAAGTCGGGATAGTATATTCTAAATGTGGAAACGAAACTTCAACAGTTCTCGCACCTAAACTTTCTAATTTTTTTATTCCTTCATTAACTTTATTCTTTACATCAGTTTCTAAACCTTCGCTAAAGAATTCTTTTGGAATTCCTAAAGTTTTTCCTTCAATTGATTTATCTAACTCGTTAGTATAATTATCAACTTCAACATTTACTGTTGTAGAATCTAAAGGATCGAAACCTGCCATTATTTCAAGCAGCAATGCACAATCACGGACGCATCTTGATAAAGGGCCAATTTGATCTAATGAATTAGCATAAGACACCAATCCATATCTAGATACTCTTCCATAAGTGGGTTTTAATCCTACTACTCCACAATATGATGCGGGACATCTTATACTTCCGCCTGTATCGCTACCTAATGAAAAAATTACTTGTCCTGAAGCTACGCTAGATCCGGATCCCCCGCTTGATCCCCCAGGAACATACTCTAAATTCCATGGATTGTATGTAGGACCATAACAACTGTTTTCTGTAGAGGAACCCATGGCAAACTCGTCCATATTTGTACGACCAATTGAAATTGCTCCCTCTTTTTCAATTAATCTTTCTATAACTGTAGCATTATAGGGAGGGTAATACCCCTCTAAAATCTTGGAACAACAAGTCGTTGGACTATTTTTTATGCATATAAGATCCTTTACCGCTAACGGCAATCCATACAGTTTTCCGATAGATTTTCCATTTTTTAAGTCTTTATCCTTTTGTTTTGCTTCGCTTAAAGCTTTCTCTTCAGATATATGAACAAATGAATGAATAAGATTATCAGTTTTTTTAATTCTATCCAAATAAAACTGAACAATTTCCTGAATTTGAAGTTCTTTATTTTTAATCTTTTGAATTAGCTCGAAAGCCATGTATTCGTGGATATTCATTTCATTTAAACCTAATAAGTCAATAAATATTATAAGATGATCGCAAGATTAGCTTATCTTCATAAGTCATCTATTTCTAAAAAATTCATTCATTTATTACGAAAAAAAGTTTCTCGATAATCTATATTGAACAATGACTTTTAATTTCATGAGTTTTTATATCATTATATTATTTCAAAAAATTTAGATTTTAAATTCTGAAATGAATGTTAACTTTAAGGAACTTCTGAAATGGTTTATTAAGCGTATTCGAAAAAAAATTAGAAGCTATTCTTTTACTAGTCAAGATCGCAGACATTCAAAAGTAGGACTAATTGGGGATTGGAAAGAAAAAAGAGAATTTCAAATCAATTTTTTACGCTCAATAGACTTGAAACCAACTCATTTCTTATTAGATCTAGGTTGTGGAACATTGAGAGGCGGTATTCCAATTATAAAATACTTAAATGAAAGAAATTATACAGGGATCGATGTTAGAGCGAAAGTAATAAAGGAAGCGAAAAAAGAATTAAAGTTGTATCATTTGGAGGAGAAGAAACCTAAACTCATTTATTTTAAAAAATTTAACGAGTTGAAATTCTCCAAAAAATTCGATGTAATATGGGCCTTTTCAGTGTTAATTCACTTAAAAGATGAGATGTTGGATAAATGCCTCGAATTTATTAGAAATAATTTAAAGCAAGATGGGAGATTCTTTTGTAATGTGAATGTGACCCCCAATGAAAAATTATGGAGGGATTTTCCCTTAATACTTAGGTCTTTAGAGTTTTATGAAAATAAAGCACGAAAACATAATCTAAAAATTCAAATAATTGGTCCTGCAGAAGTAGGGATATATTACAGATTTAATGATCCGGAAATAAAACACCCCATTATAAAATTCACTAAGATCGAATGATTGAATAATTTTTAATTTATATAGTCATGGAGATTCATCTATTTTTAACCAGTTAAATCAATAAATTTTATTTAGAAACTATAGAACCAGCTTAAATAAAAAAAAAGGAAAAAAAATAAATTTAATTGAATTAAGTTATAGTTTTTCTTATTCTTTACCCATATTTTTAACTAGGAAAGCATTTACTGGTACCATCCAAATCATTAATGTGAATAGCATCATCCATTCCCAGAAAGGTACATAAGTAGCAATAAATATTATCCCTGTTATGAAAGGGACAACAACCATATACAATCCTAATAACCGTGGAATCTCAGTTTTGTAAAATAAGATAAGTAAGCCGTAAAAAAAGGTACCCATTATGAGCCCGAAGAAAACAACGTGTGAAAAGATCCAGTGTAGTCCAAGTGGTGTACTCCTGTCCTCTGAGAATAAACCGATCATGAAAAAACCAAATATCCCCATAAACATGTGATAAGCACCGCATCCACTTAACCGATACATCATTCGAGGAAATTCGCCATCCCCTTTATTAATTGGAGATGGGGCTATTGTTTTCTCCATATAAAAATTAGCAGGTATTATTAAAATTGCTGTTATCATTGCGCCATAATCTAAGAAATAAGGTAATGGTGTATGATTGAATGAACCCATATCACTTATATAATTATTGACAATATTATAACCATCGGGATCAAACTGAGCTACTATATATCCTGCAATTAAGGCAAAAAACCACACAAATAATGCCAAAATCGTACAAATTTTAACAACTTTAGGATTCGTAAGAAAATTGTCATATATACGTGATTTAGCTTTCAGCATTTTTCGATATAAACCCATAAATATCTCCTTCTTTTGTTTTTTTCTTTTGTTGATATAATATTAAATTATTTGAGAAAAAAAAAGCTCTACTGTTAAAAAATTTCACGATTAAATCTCTCAAATTAACAATAATTAAAAATAATATAAAACCTAAGCAAAACTTATTCTTTTTTTTGCTTTTCCAACAAATATTTGCTAAAAATATTCATATAAAGGCAATCTTCAGGACTCATTTCTGTTGTCAATTGAGGTTTATCAGTAAATTCCATATTAGCTCCTCGAATTATTACGATTGGGGTTTGCTGGTCTGCTTCATTCAGTAAAAATTGTGCTGCACTCGTAAGGTCATCCGCTATAGCCCTCATAGTGATTTCCAATGGTCTACCATATAAATCTGGATGCCCACGCAAATCTTCAACTGGTTCAAAACCAGCAGTTGCTACAGCGATTCCTATAGTTCCTTTCCTTAGTGGTTGAACTCGAGAATCAGCGAAAATAACACCAAGATTTTCTATTTTAAATTCATTTCTTAATATTTTCCTATAACTCCAAACTTCATCCTTAATATTTTTAGGAAGTAGCACAACATTATCTGGACCCGCATTTGATTGGTCGATTCCAGCATTCGCAATTAAAAAATCATTTACTTTTGCTAATATTACATGTCCATTGGGTAATCCCCCTAAAATCATTGACGCTTCTTGTAAAATTAATTCTACAAATCTCTCGTCCATATCGTATTTTTTAGCCATTTTTTTCGCTTTTTCTGAGATTTCTTTTACTTCAGATAAATTTATCACTCTCCCTTGAGAGGTCGCAACAATTTTTTCAGAAATTACAACGATATCTCCTTCTTTTAGCGTTTCTCCCTTGTTTCTAATATTATTTATTAGGATCTCTAATAATGGATCATTTTTCTTAATTAATGGAAGCTTTATGGAAAAAAGATTCATAGTATAAAAAGAATTAAACTTATTTGATAAATTTTTATTTGTCTATACTTTTATAAAGACGACGACAAAGACAATGAAGAAAAGGAAAACTTTTTATCACGTATTAACTATTATTAATTAAAAGGAAAAGTTATTAAAATATGACCTTATCGAATAAAATGATTGAAAGTTTTAAGAACAAACCAGATCAGAGCATGTGGAATTACATTTTAGCCCTTCAACAACTTCAAAATGCTCTTTTTGAACTTGAAAAGGATGAGAGTGATCATGATGTTCTTCAGGATTTATCTACCCGAGCAATAGAAGTTGGTAAAGATCTTGAGAAATTATTAGAATTAGTGGAGAACAATTTAAAAGAATAAAAAATTATTAAAAATTCGCTGAGATCAATTTCTCATAAAGCTAATTTGTGTTGAGCTAGTTAAAACTGACGATGGGTGGGTTATACTTGCAAGCGGGAATTTATACCCTTAAATAGAATTTAATTTTAAAATTAAAAAGAATAACATATATTTGAAATACTTTTTTCAAGTTACAAAATATGAATAAGATTTATTCAAGATTATTTGATTTTTTAGATGTAGGAGATGATTTTCCGACAATAGTAATGGGTG
>SDNM01000034.1 GCA_004524385.1 Promethearchaeota archaeon | reverse complement strand
TGTATCATCAATGGATTCATAATATTTCTTTTCTGCATGTAGAGCTAAATAATTATTACCAAAGGCTAACTTTGTAGAGTTGATTACTACAGAATAATTACTGCCGATTGGATTTAATTGTTCCGAAATACCAATTCCATTTATATCTACTGTGGCATCTAGAATAGGATTTTTAGGTAGAGTACTATTCCTATAAGTAACAGTGATATTCACGGTTTCACGCCACGGTATTTCTATGGATTTATCAAGTGATTTATCAATTCCATTTAAATATATGTTAAATTCTGTAGGAGATTCGAGTGTGTTCACCGAATATGTAATATTAAGAGATACATCATCAATAGAAATAATGATTGTCTGATTAAGTTCAAATTCATCCGCGAGAAAAACTTGAAGAGAAAGAGAGATGTTAACATTCTTCCGTATTAAGTATCCCACATCGAAACCACCAGACTTCGCATCCTGAAAATTGTTAGTACCTGTTTTTAATTTTACTGTTTCTGAAAATTGACTCCCATTAATTATTACTCTAATTTCTGCGTTTGGTGAGTCGTTTGGCCAGACTGGATCAACTTTGTACTTAAATTTAAGATTTGCTCCAACGATATCAACATTACTTCCACTTATTTTGTTTCCAACCTGTTTCCATGATAATGAGGTATCCCGATTAATTTTTTTCTTGTATGTAAATGTAAAATTTACAGATGTAATATATATATCTTCAAAAAAGTCATCATCAGAATTCCAATTATCTTCGCAATTAAAGAACATACCAATAGTTATATTTAAATACTGATCATTATAATTTTGAAAGAGATTATTTAAAATGAAAATTAAATCATTTTCATCATCTATGACAATTACAGTATCATATAAATAATCATATTGATTCCCAATCCCATGATCTGCTCCCAAACCTGAAGTTTGGTAAGATAATATCTCGGCATAGACTTTAGTTTTATCTATATCGGATATTGTAATGAAATACCTTATGAAATCTCCAACATTAAATTGTGAATCTCCTTCGGATTCATCTGCTGTTACATCAAGACCTCCCCATGAATTACCACTTGTGTATCCGGGATTCGAGTGAACAGTAGCATTTACCGTCATATTAAGAGAAGCGCCTGTAACGACGTAGTCTGACATGTTCCGCCCCGTATCAATCGTTTTATCCCATTGGCCAATCACCTGCTGATCTTCGGTTTCCGACCAATGATGCCTTGCATAAGCACCTCCTGTTCTAAGGTCTGCTGCTTGATTAGGTTCAGCAGGATATTGCGAATTTTGACTCTTAATCCAACCCTTTGCGGTTGAGGGGGTTCCATTAATTAAAGAATATGTATGTTCTTCTCCAAAGATTTCATAATTCGCCGCTCCATTACTATAAGATGCATTAACATCTGAAGAATCTCCCTCACTTCCTGTAATATTATACCATGGATCTGTTCCAGATGTAAAGTTTCCATTTTGAAGCCATTCCTCTGTGAATTCCTCTTCAACAGTACCATGGCTCTTAAAATCTCTTTCTTGAAGGTTCTCCTGAAGATTTATATAGGAATTATTGCTTTTTTCATTGTTTTGAGCATTTGGAGTATTATTAAAATTTATCATAATGAAATTCAAAACTAAAAACAATAAAACAATTGAGAGATAAAAGATTTTTTTGCTTTCTTGCTTTTTCCAATACATGTAAAAATATCCTCTTTAATTGGATTCTAACTCTAAATCGTTTATGTGTATATGATGTTATAAGATTATTAAATTTAAAATGCTCTATTTTAATTATATTTTACTAAATTAAAAATATGATATTATTATTTATAAAATTTTATTTGATTAATAAATTATCCAGTGATAAATTATTTTAAAGTAAAAAATTATTATTATTATATTAACCATAATAGAAATGCGATAAAAAAAATATAAGGCGATTATAAAATTGATCCAAGGAATATTAACATTTCAATTTGTTTTAAATACAACTGATAGTGGGGAAATTTCACCCGAATTCCGACCAATACAAATTATTTTTAAAGAAGGAGAAGAGCGTTTTACAAAAGATAATTTTGCCGATTTAATTATTGATAACGATCTTTTTGCTACTTTTTATCAACATACAACTGGAGTTTACAAACTTGACTCCGGGGTTAGTAATTTTTATACTGGTCGCTTAAAAGAAACTCCTTATCAAGCTTTTTCTTATTTTCGACAAGAAAATGACGGTTCACAATTTATGACAATTGCAATTTTTGAATTAGACGATGAGATCGAGCTATTTGAGGATATATTTAAAGATTTAGCAAGCCGATTGGATGTTATCTTCCAGACACTCATAAGAGCTCAAAACGCAAAACAAATCTCTCAAATTTCTAATGTGAATATCAGGCTGGCTAACGAACTCAAATTCACCATCTTTCAAATTGAAAGATTAAGTAGATTAGACAAACTTCAGAAAGTTGCTTTAATATATAATAGTCCTGAGCGATTAAAAATGTTAGAAATTTTACGCGAAAGGCCAATTTTAAAAGAAGAACTGAAAAGTGCTATTGAAAAAATAAAGCCTACTATAAACATTGATATACTTCTTAGACCGTTTTTAGAATTAAATCTAGTTCGACGTGATTGGAGCAAAGGGGAAAAGGATAAAAAAACGGGTATAATTACAAATCAAGGCGAATTTTTATTTTTAGTAAAAGATCTTGTATTAGCACGCACTCCAAGTGCATATTTATTTAATCATTTGAAAGAATCGAAAAGCGAATTATTTGAATTGTATAGAGAAAAGTTAAATGAATTCTTTTTAAAATACGATCCGCTAAAAGAACCTATTGAAGAAACAAGAAAATTAGCTTCAATACTTTTGAATCCAGATATATACGATTTTTTTGCCCTTCTGCGCTCTAATTACTATCCTTTGGATAAAATTCCTAAGGTATTCTCAGATTTCGCTGTGACAGATATTCTTTTAGATAATTTAAAGAAATTAAAAATAATAACTGAGATTCCTCTAAAAGAAAAAATAGAAGGAGAAGAACAAGAACGAAAATGGATAGCATTATTAACAGATATAGAGCCATTAGTTATATTTCCGGAATACATTCTTCCGTATATTCGAAAAGCTTTTAAAGATCCCGAAGAAAAATTACCAATCTCTTACGATATAGCTAAGAAAGCATATGATCTTTTAGAAACTACATATCCAGAGAAAATCGAATTTTAATATAGATTGAACCATAAAAGAGTTGAGTTTAAAAGTTGTATTTATTTAAAGATCAAAATGAAATTGAAATCTCCCTTAATTGCAAATTATGCCTAAAAGAAATTAAATTTCCAATATCTGCTGAGGAATATAAAAAAATAAAGAAGTTCCCCTTTAAAAGAGAAAGCGTTCACGGAACACCAAAACATCGTTTGGTTGCTTACATTAGTAAAAACCTCGATATCGATAATTTTAAAATAGAAGAAGTAGAAATAGAAGAAGAAAAGTCAACTCAAGATGAAGAATTAACTAGACAAGTCTTAAGTAACCTAGGTTTATCTAATGAAGAAATTGAATTATATGTTCGAATTACTGGGCGAGATGCGGTTTCTCTTGGCGAATTAGCGATTTTAGCTGATAAACCTAAAGAAGCAACTAAGAAAATGGCAGATCTTTTTGTTAAAAAAGGTTTATTTAGAGAGATTGTTGGAGCAACCCCACATTATACAGCATTGCCTCCTTATGCTGCCCTGGTCAGTCAATTAGAAGATTTTCATACTTATATTGTAGACTTTAAGAAAAACGCCCCAATTGAATTAAACAAATCCTTTTCTCGCCTTGAAGCACAAGCCGATGGGATTAAAAATATTAAAGAATATACCGATTTCATGTTAGATTTAAAAGAAAAAACACTTTCGGATATTTTAACCCAGAGGAAAAAGTTTGATCAAACTGCTTCTGTAATAGAAGAAATTACTGGACTTCATGATTTCATTCTCAATCTTGAAGGCGATGCAAAAAAAGTTATGGATAAACAGACAGCTACCTTAGAGAAACAATTTGAAGGACTTGGTGATAAAATATCTCAAGCTATGGATAGTCAAGTTGAAGATTTAACTGGTCAATTTGACAAAATTAATACACAGATAACTGGGATTGTAGAAACTCAAATCGATAATTTTAAAAAGCAATTTAATGATATGAAGTCAAGGGTTTCAAAAAATCTACAAAAATTACGTTTAGGAGTAGTTCAACAAGCTGTAGATAAAGTAATTGAGACGAGTTTTACAGAATGGCTAGCAAAAATAACTGAAAATCTAAATGCACAACTAGGTGAAATTCAGAAAGCTTCCAAAGATGGATTAGTGAAAACAAAGATCGGTCTTAATAAGCAACTGGGTGAAATTCAGAAAGTTCAGAGTGATGGACTAAAAAATATGACAGAAGAGTTTAATAAAGAATTAATTTCGAAATTAAAAGATTCAATTGAAAGTACTGTTAATAATATTAAAGGAATCACTTCAACAACAGCTGAATCTGGTGATGCTATAAAGCAATTATTTGGTGATATAAGTAAAAACTTTAGTAAAGCTGTAACTATGGCTGAAGAAAAACTCGGTGGAATGTCGGAAGGTGTATTTGAATCATTTGATAATTTAAAAGATACTTTTTCTTCAAAAATCGTCGAATCATTAAACAATATTCTAAACGATATTTTAGAGAGATTAGAAATAAGTGAAACAGCTACAAAACAATTCTGGGAACAAGCTGCACAAGGAGGCGGTGGTGCGGCTGCATTAACAATGAAAGATATATGGTTTATACGTTCTATAGAAGGAGCAAAAGCTCATGTTAACGATCAAGTGGCACAAGCTAAAATGAGGGTACTGATCGTAGCCCCTCAAATTACGGATGTCAATCTTGAATCAATTAAGGCATGCAAAAAACATGTAAACATTAGAATTGCTACTAACACTGATCTATCTGATCCGAAACATGTAGCGATTTTAGAAGAATTAACTAAAATGCAAAATATTACTGTTAGAAATCGCAAATTACAAAATTTATGGGGGATCAATCGAGATTACGAAGAGGTTATATTATGTGTAATCTCAAAAACAGAAACCGGCACTGAAATTGCAGGTATCGGTAGTATAATTCAAGAACATATAAAGATATTTGTTCCTATTTTAGAAGATGCATGGGTTGGAGCTCAAAAAGGATTCGCACCTTCTATAGGGACAGCTAAGGTAAGTGAACCAATTAAAGCAACAGAAGCACCTAAACCAATTAAAGCAAAAAAAGTACCTAAACCAATTAAAGCAACAGAAGCACCTAAACCAAAACCTTCTAAAAAATTAAAAAAAGTAAAAACGCCAGCAAAAGCAGTATCCAGTGTTTCAACAGGAACATTTCTATCAAAAGACGCTTCTATGGCCCAAATATTTGATCATCTTGTAAATAATTCTGATAAAATGACAGGAGCTCAAATTGCTACAATTTTAGATCAACTCAAAAATAATATTGAGAGCCAAAAAGGTTATTCAGGGGTTATTGCTCCGATTAACCTCGCTATTGCTGATTTAAAATTTAAAGGAAATAAATTAAATGCAAAAGAGCTAGAACAATTAATAAATAAAGCTAAATTTTGGCGTAAAAAACTTCATGTCTAAAACATCAAAAGAAAAACCTCTCATCTTCTATCTTATAATTAGTTTTTATTTTTATTTCTGATATTTTTCCTTAAACCTAAAATAAATATACTTCACTTTTATTTTAAAATAAAACATTTATTATTTCTTTTTTAATTATTTCTTTTTGTATGGCACATAATTTAATAACAGTAGAGTCCGGGAAAATTAATGATTATATTCATCATCTTGACTTAAAAGAATTTGGTTCAAGAAGAATTCTTTCCTCATTTATAGGAGAATTTGATGATTGTTCTATAATTCTCGATAGTGGTTCATCTCTTGAGGTTAATAGGCTCATAAGATATGCTAAAAAAAATAAAATTCCTTTATCTTCCTTTAAATATCTTGTCACAACACATCATCACTTTGACCACAATGGCGGGATGTGGAAACTTTACGATATTCTAAAAAAACATAATCCTAATGTGAAAATTATTACGAATCAAAAGACTAAGGAGTTGTTAAATGATTACGAATATCATCTAAATCGAGCAAAAAGCACCTTTGGAAATTTTATTGGTGAGATGAAACCCATAGAAAACAATGCGTTTAGAATTATTGAACCAGCTATGGAATTTGGTTCGAAACCGAATTCATTTGAGATTTTAGATGCTTTTAAGATGAATGGCAAGGAAATAAAATTTTCTATTGTAAAAACACCAGGGCATACTCCAGATCATCAATGTCCCTTATTTATTAAAGATGGTGAAATTGATTTTATTTTTTTCGGAGAAGCTATAGGGACATTATACCACTCTAGTAAGCTATTAACGATGCCTACCTCAATGCCAGTCTATTTTAAATATAAAGAATATATGGAAACTCTTGAAAAATTGAAAAACTTAAGTCCTTTAAAAGCTGGCTTTGGTCATTTTGGTGTTGTCAACGGAAAAGACAATGTGCGTGAAATTATGTTAGAACATGAATCTTTTATGAAAGATTATAGAGCCAAAATAATCGAATATTATGAAGAAAAACCTGAAACAAGGTATATAGTAAATAAAATTCTACCCTTTTTAGTTCCAAGGACGGATTTAATGGGTGGAGACCATCCCGTTCTTAAAAATATTATTTTAGCTATTGTCTATGGCATGTTGCTTGATTTAGGATATAGAAAAATTTAATTCTTAATTAAAATCCATTAATTCAAAAACTTCTAATTTCTAGTATCTTTAACCTATCGTAATGGAACGAAAAATTAGCAATTTTGATGTTTGTATCATAGGTGCGAGTATTGCTGGTAATTATCTCACATACTTATTATCAAAAACTACCTTAAAAATAGCGATTATTGAGGAGCATAAAGAGATTGGGATTCCATTTCAATGTGCGGGAATTGTTTCTCAGAAATTAAGTAAATTAATCAATCTACCTAAAAATATTATATTAAATCGTGTTAAAGTTGCGAAGATTGTAGCGCCCTCTGGAAAATTTATAAAGTTAGCCGGAAATGAACAACCTTTTATTATTGATAGAGTTGCTTTAGACCGATTTTTTTACGATAAAGTTAAGGATAACGATATTATCACTTACTTCCTTGGAGAAAAATATGAGTCATTTAAATATTTTAAAGATGGTCAACAAAAGTCTGTTTTAATAAAAACTTCAAAAAGAAAATTGAAGGCTAAAATACTGGTTGGATGTGATGGACCTCTATCTGTTGTAGCAAGATCTTTTAGAATTAAAAATAAACTTTTATATGGAACTCAAATCAGAGTAAAGGGCAGTTTTGATCAAAATGAAGCCGTTATGTTTTTCGATCCACGGTGGAAAGAATTATTTGGTTGGATAGTACCAGAAGGAAGCAACGATATTTATAGAATTGGGCTGGCATCCTCTAAGAATATTAGTATAAATTTCAAAAATTTCTTAAAAAAGCTCCGTATAAATAGTGCTAAGAAAATCGATCAACAAGGAGGATTAATTCCCTATGGAGTTATGAACAAATTGGCATTTGATAATGTTTTGCTGTTAGGGGATGCTGCAGGACAAGTCAAAGCAACTACTGGAGGCGGGATTATTATGTTATTAATTGCCGCTAAATATGCCTCCTATTGCATTCAAAAATGTTTTGATTTGGGCGATTATTCAAAGAAATCTATTAAAAAATATTATGAAAAGCCATGCCTTAACTCTATTGGAAAACAAATAAAATTACATTATTTAATAAGATTAATTTTTGAAAAATTCTCCAATTCTGATTTTGAGACCTTTTTCCAGATTGTAAAAAGCAATAAAATAGAGGAAATCATATCTTTATATGGGGATATGGATTTTCCACGGAGCATAATGGTTAAATTATTGAAAAATTCAATAGTGATAAAATTCTTAATCCGATTTTTTTCAATAAATCCTTTGCTTATTCTTAAAATCTTAACGGTTCTAGTAAATAGAGATTGATCTATTTATATGGAGATTTAAGTGAAAAAATAGCAATCTCATTAAATAAAAGATACCAAGTTATAAACAAAAATATAATAAAAGCATCAACTACTAGACCGAATCCTTTGACGCCTTTTGGAATACCTAATCCTTCTTCATTTTTACACTGTACTATGGCTCGAAAACCGGCAACTAAATAGATTAAAGCTACTAATAATGACACAATATAAAAAAAGACCGCAATTAACGCAAAAGTGTAGAGAGGTCTGCCTTCTATATCAACCATTTTATTTAGCGCTATCCAATATTCGAATATCAAATAAGATGGAATTAAGAAGAGAATAACTGCTGTCAAAAAGAACACAATGCTCCAAAGAATACCTTTCATCGCCATATTTATCTTTTTCTTTCGTATTGATTTTATTTAGTATATATGTGGTTAATTAAAAAATTTGTTGGAGTTAAGATCTAAGGTTTGAAACCATTTTTTAAGATTATTTTTGTTGCGTATTTCGCAATAGTTCCTACTAGGTTTGGGCAATGATCTAACAAACCACCCGGTTTCATGGCTTTTTGTAATTCTTTTAAATCCCAAAGATTCCATGTTCTTCCCGTTAATGATTTTTGAACGTCGTGACATCGGCAAGAACCATATTCTTTTAAATACTGAGAATGTAATTTTTTTACAAGCTTATAGGATTTAATAGGTTTAGATATATCTTTAAAATCTTTCCTTTCTCTTCCAAAAAGATAACTTATAACCATTGATCCCCCAATTAAAGCGCCGCACGAACCATCACCAGTTAATCCTAAGCCATCTGCAAGACCGCTTGCTGCTTTGAAAACGCTTTCATCCCAAATGTCTAATGCATCAAAAATTGCTGCTATTGTGCTCTGGGCGCATCCAGTATAATTAGATTCATATTTCTTTCCAAATTCGAAGGCTTTATTTAAAATAGAGTCTTTAGTTTCTTCCATTTTACTTCATCTTAAAAAATATATATATATAATCTAAATTAAATTTATTAATTTATTAAATCAAAATATATAAAGGTTTTTAAATTGAATTTTGAACTTACAGAACAACAAAAATTGGTTCGTCGCAGTGTGCGAGAATTCGCACAATCTGTTTTAGCACCAGTAGCCCCAAATTTTGATAGAGAAGCGAAATATAGTTGGGATATTGTAAAAGAATTATCAAAGATAAACCTATTTGGCATTCAACTTCCTGAAAAGTACGGAGGTGCTGATTTAGATTCTTTAAGCTATGCAATTACCATAGAAGAGATTTCTCGGATATGTGCATCTACTGGACTAATGTTATCTGTCCATAATTCTGTAGGAGCGTATCCTATTTATAATTGGGGTACTGAAGAGCAAAAGGAAAAGTATTTACCCGATATTGCTACTGGAAAAAAAATCTCTGGTTTTTCTTGGACGGAACCTAATGCGGGATCAGATGCACAGGGGATAGAGTGTATTATGGTTCAGGAGGGAAATGAATTTGTTTTAAACGGTTCAAAAATATTTGTAACTAATGGATCTATAGGCTCAGTTATATTAATTGGGACTAGATATAAAACCAATGATGGGCAAAAAGGAATAGCAACCATAATACTTGAGAAGGATATGGAAGGATATGAAATTGGTCAACCAGAAGATAAAATGG
>SDNM01000033.1 GCA_004524385.1 Promethearchaeota archaeon | reverse complement strand
TGGTTTTTTTTATTTAATTTATTTTTATATTTTATTTTTTGTATTTATTTTTTGTAACTTTAATTGAATTATATATTGGAGTAAACCCATTCCAGCTCAAAAAATAACTGCTCGAATTCATGTTCACTCCTAACTTTTCTTTTTCCTTTTTTGATTAATAAAATCCTATTCATAAATCGAGTTATTCTTTTTAACTTGTGTCGTGTAATTTTTTGATCTTTTTCTTTTACCATATTAATTACATTTTGAGTTGTAATTTTACGCCCTCCGAGTTGGGCATTTAATTTTCTTTCCAATCTCCTATAAAGCAGGGATAATGCATTTCCATATCGAGCTTTTTCTCTATACCATTCGATTTTTTTAACAAAAAAGGAAGAGGTTCTAAATCTTGCTTGTTCTTCTTTTTTTTCTTCTTCTTTAGCTTTCTTTTCTTCTTCTTTTTTCTTATTTTTTTTAGGTAAATATTTATTTAATGTATATATCGCTAAAAGTGGATAAATCCATGCAGTGATTGGATTAGTAGAAAGATGAACTATATATTGAAGGTAAAAACCAAATATTCCTGCGGATGACACATCTCTTGATTTTTCAGGACGTATATGAGCTTCATCAATGGCAATTATCCAATCGTCTTTATCTTCGTCATGAATAAGCCATTCCATCATATTAAGAGCTAGTTGTTGATTATCATACCCATCTTCATTAATCAATTCGTTGTTAAATAAGCTTGCATCCGCTGAAACTACTATTCGAGAATCATCAGTTTCTTTTGCCATAAAAACCACTTGTTCGTATACTCCAAGAGGAAATTCTTCAAGAGGAAAATCATCAGGAAAATCATCACCAAGAGCATCAGCAATAAAACTAAGGTCAATATTATCGTCATCCTCATCAAATTCTTGGTCGTCATTTTTATCAACAAAACTAGAATAACTAGAATATCCTAAAACATCCCATCCTGAATATTCAACAAATGGTCCTCCTACAGCAACACTGCTTTTTGAAAGAACAATATTATTAATCCCTTGTGTTATTGGATGATTTGTAAATGTTGTTATTATGGGAAAATCAGGTCTTTTATCGTAGGATAGGTGATCCCGTAAAATCCCATCAGGAAATATTGTAAGTGGGATTATATCTTCCACATCTGGATTCATGATATTAGCAAAAAAAATTTCCCATAATAATGTACTTGTAGACCCATGATCATGACATAATAAAATTGAATTCCCATCTTCTAAAAATTCCATAAAATAGGGAATTTCATAAATAGGGTTATAGAATTCATTTGAACCTAATATAACCAATACTATTGATTTATTGATCCTTTCAGTCGTACTTAAACTTGATTGAATGTTTTTAACTTCATATCCATCATCTTCTAACAATTTCTTAAAATCAGAACATCCGTTCCAATCTTCATTGTAAACTGAAAAGTTTTGATCATTTTTACCTTGATCGATTATTGGGGCCAATAAAGGAACAAATGAAAAGATAAATATAAGTAATAGAAATGTATACTTATAGATTGAGGGGCCTGTCTTTTTCCGGGATTTAGTTTCACGTATTTTATGCATATGAACATTTCTAATAAAATTTAATAATGCAAAACCTGTAAATGCTCCGCCAATAAAACATAAAAGAGGAAGGAAAGTTACCCATATAGGAATTGGTTCATCATAATTTTCAATAAAAATACTAATTCCAATTCCATAAATTATAAGATATACTGTAAAAAAAGTATATATAATTCCCTTTGAAATATTTATACTTTTTTCCGAAGATTTTCCACCTTTAACTTTAGCCATCTTAATGTTCTTTTTTGTTTTTTTAAATTATTTAATCACATTTCTATTAAGAGCCAATTAAATGCTAAAAGAAAAATTTTTGTTAGTAATTTCTTTATATAAGGTTGAAAATAATTGTGCTGTGTAATTTATTTCAGCTTTTGTAGGTTCTAAGCCTCCATAGATAATATCTTCAATGCGCTTGACAAATGAATAAGTTGATTCAGGTAATTGGCCTAATTGATTTACCGCAGTAATTGCATATTCACGAATGGTTTGGTGTGGTAAGCGAGGGTTCTTAAATTTATCATCCATAACAGCACAATATGCCAAATAAATATAAGCAATTGCTTCTTTAGGTCTATTTGTTTCTACCAGAACTTTTACATTTTGGAATCTTTCTTTTATATTCAACTCTGGCTCTGCTTTTTTCTTCTTCTTTTTTTTTGTCGATATATTAACCATTTTTATTCACAATTTCTTTATTTCTTCAAACGGTTTATTTAATAATTTATTTTGAATTTATATTTTTTTTTACTTTTTTTTTTTAATCTTAATTTAAAAATTTAGAATAAAATGATATCCTGTAAATTCATAGTATAGGGGTGAAAATAGCTCAACCAATGCATAAAAATCCTTTTCTTCGATTAAAAACGGTTTGTCGTAAATAATTTTTTCAATGTTTTGAATAAAAGGATAGACATGTGCGGGTTTAAGTTTAAACTCCCTAACTGAAATTATGGCAATATCTCTAATTGTTTCACTCTCCTTCATTCTTCTACCATATTTGGCATTTATTAATTCCAGATAAATTGATTTAAATAAATAAGATAGTGCCTCTTCCAATCTTTCTGTATCTTTAAGAATTTTAAGATTTCTAATTCTATCTTCGAGAGGTAATTTTACTACAAGTGATTCTGCTTTTTGTTTTCTTAAATGAATATATATAAATACAAGTAATACAGCAACAATGCCAATAATAATAGGAATAAATACTATGAAAAAATTTTGGAATGGTGGCGGTGTATCTTCATCATCGTCTCCTATATCTTCAGCTGGAATAATTGGTGCTGAAGTTACTCTAATGATATGCGCCGTATTTGAGAATATATTTGAAAAATTAGCTATTTCTACTCGAAAAATATTGTTTCCTGCTGATCCTGTTGGAAATGTAAAACTACAGTTAAAATTTCCATTTGAATCTGTGGTTAAGTTGGCAATTGTAGCATAGTTTCTTGTTATTCTCACATCTGTAAAATTAATTACTAGATTTGAGTTATTTCTTGCGAATAATTGACCTCTTATTGTTATTGTATCTCCCATATCTGCGGAACCTACCGTATTCCATACACATGTAATATTCCTATAAATTCTTACTGAGATTAGTTCTTGAGATCTATTAATATAGGTACTATTTCCATTATAGGTTAAATTTAAATAAAATATTTTTGAAACATTATCATCATTATTATCTGGGATTTGGATATATTTGAATGATCCATAAGAATTCGTATTAAAAGAAATATTATCTAAATAATCATTTGTTTCACTTTTCCAAGTGCTATTTATTATTTGATTGGGAATACCACTACTATTATCGTATCTTAAAAAACCAGGAATTTTATAGAATCCTCCAGCAAGTTGTGGATTATTTAAGTTATAATTATCGATATCAAAATAAGAAGTGGCATTTGCAAAAATAGTAAAATCATTATTTCTTGTAACATCTCCAGGTTTAGAACCTATGACTTGAGCTTTAATTCTATGACTAGTATAAATATTCATCGAAAAAGGTACGGTATAATTCTGAATTCTAAAATTTCCCTTTGAATCTGTTATATTATTATAAGAAGAATTAATAATCCCATCAATTTCTAAAGCAATTTTGTAACCTTGAATCCCTTGGGTTGTTGGACTTGGCCCCACGGTATAATTATATAATATTCCTTCTATTGTAATAGTTGTATTATGATAAAATCTCTGATTATCAACTTCATAATCATTTGTTAAATTTATCCATGCCCATAGAGCTGATGTTTTAGGTAGGTCATCTATTTCACTTATAACGTCTAAACTAGATATATCTTCTTCTATACTTATAACATTAAAATTAGTTGTATTTTCAAAATATAGATTTAAAATTAATAAATTTAAAAATAAAACAATTACTAAAAAAAATCTTTTAGAGAGATTAAGATTGATTTTATTAATTTTTGACATAATTCTTTAATATCACCCAAAGATATAATTATATGAAAGTTGTATTAGTTTGTTCAGCAAATTTGAGATTGTTTGCCGGAATTTCAGGGTCAAAATAGACAACTATTTTTGTATCACTTCTATCCGTTGGCCAAATCTCACTGACTTGTAATAACCCATTAAACTCACCTAAACCATTTGTTTTTACTGTATCATTATATCCAATAACAGTTCCATCTAAAAGTTGGACAGTAACATTGACATACATATTTGCCAGGATAGAAGAGTTGTCCCATGTAAGATTCCCTAGAACATACAAAATATCTCCAACAATCCATTGATCAGGAGCCACAAATTCTAAATTAGAAGAATAACCTATCTCTGTAATTACAGTTGCTCCGGTAATATTTAGCGGCACTGAAGAACTACTCTGGCTAATATCCATATAATTATATATGGGTAATATTCCAGGTGTTTCAGAAATATAAATACTTCCGTTGAAATCAACTTTTATATAATATTCTCCTATGGGAGCAATTGCATTTATTCCATCAATTTGAATAGTAAAGTTGCCATTTGCGTCTGTAACAGCATAAGGATTACCTGTTAAGTAAGATGAAACGTTATCGTTAGTTTTATTAAAAAGAACTAGCCTAACTATTAAACCTCTTAATCCAGTATTGTTTTCAGATATCCATCCATTGACAATGAATCCTCCATTATCTCTAATAACCACGTTATCAGTTCCAGTTGTTTGAATTGATGAAATGGCGTAAACAGATACAGTTTCGTTTATGAGAATATAAGTATAGTTAGCTGCTGCATATCCATCTAGTTGAACTCTAATTCTATGTATTCCAGCATGATAAAATTTATTAGTTGAGATATCAAATTGAACAAATCCATTTTCACCACCAATATATGTATAATTATCTAATAACATACCAGAATAATCGTCATAAATTGACACGGACCCACTTGCAGGTGAACCGCTTTGAGTAATATTGACTTGAAAATGTGCTATTTGCCCTCGTTCATATTTTTGAGGAGGATATGTCTCATCATAAAACTCCCTTGTAGGATTCCCCTCTACTGAGAGTTGTATTTGAATATCGTCAGGATCAAAAACTCTAAGTTCAGTTGGTATTCCATATGAATTACTGAAATAATCTAAATTAAACAAATAAGGATAAGGATAATTCAAGAAGTCAAATGTTCCATTAAAATCAAGTCTTAGTGTATAATTCGCTGCTGGTGTGCTTAGGGTTACATTTCTATAAACATTAAAAAAATTAGATCCTGAAGGATTTGGAGTATCTGGATTTACTGGTGTTAAATAGTTAGTATATTCGAAACCACCACGAAACATCCTTAAATATATTTCAGTGTAATTAATTGGATTATTAAAATCATCTATTAATTGGCATGACACATTAAATTGCGGTACGGAAGCCTTAATATCTACTGTGGCGGATATGGGTCCAAGTATAGAATCAAAATTTATAGATTCATTAACAATATAATATGAGTAATTCAATACATTAGATACCTTAGCATAAACTAAACAAGGACCAGATTTATTTGTATCCCCGACAGTATATAAGATTGAGGCTTTTCCATTATTATTTGAGACATCAGAGCCAATTAAAATATGCCCGTTGGTATAATCATAGAATTCAACTAATATATCTGATAATGGAATTCCATCATCCGCATCTAATACTCTTGCTGTAAAATTTAATTGACTATATCTGTTAACATTTAATAATGTTCCAGGATCAGGGTCAGCAGGATAATCTGTAGGCTGACCATTAATAGAGAAGTACAATTCATAATTAATTTGTTTGGAAACATTAAAATCTATTGTATCGCTTGTGTCATTTATAGAAGGGTAGGGGATATACTGGGGTTGATAATTAGGAGATATAACCCACTCCCCATAAAAATCTGCTCTTAGATCGTATTCGCCGTATTGGACTTGACTTCTTATTTCCAAACTCGTGTTAAAATAACCATTCATGCTTGTATATGTAGAATATGGAAAAACAAATGCATTTAGAACAGGTATGGTTGTACCCTTATATAACAAGACAAATGTTATTAATGCATTTTCTACCCCTTGATTTGTATTATTGTCCCTTAAATAGCCCTCAACCTGTGTTCTAGGATCTGATTCAGATATATTTACTTCTTGGGGCGAAGCAGATATAAAATCAACGCGAATTTCATCATCAACTATATAATAAGTTTCATTTTCAACGCTTAAGTAAGAGGCTTCTATGACATTTGGTCCTACAACATGGTTTATATCATCAATTAATACTTCTATTGATGCTCTTCCATTAATATTTGTAAAGTTTGAACCTAAATTTCTTCCCGTAGTTACATCAGTAAAATGTATTTCTCTTGGGTAAACAGGATCTCCCATGTCAGAGCTTAAAACAGCAGTTATATTTGCAAACTCGCCCCTTTTAAAAACTGTCGAATTTACATCAATAGATAGATTGTAATTCAGGATTTGAATTGGGCTCCCTCCTCCATAGCTATCGTACAATAAATCCATTTGAACCCATCTGCCAGGTGCTGTTGCTCCCGTTGAAGGAACATAGATTTCAGCCCAATTATAGATATTCTGATAAAGAATTGGATAATATGGGTTGCCATTTGTATCATTGAATTCTTCTATCAATCTGCTATTAAATCCATCAACAAATCTGCTTGCTACACCAAAAGATCTAGTGAAAGCACAAAAAGCAGACGCAAATTCAGAATATAATCCTTCATCATGTTCACAAAACCAATAAACAATATCCTCTCCATCTTCAGGTTCATCATTAACTAATTCATTAAAACTCAAATCAAAATTTAATTGTAGATAATTTCTAATTTTATTCGCAACCATGAAAGCATTATCATTAATGTTTATAATTGCATCTAAATTATTCCAATCCGCCAAAAAGAAAGGATTACTATTAATATAGCTGCTTACGCCTCCTGGTAATTGTAAAAATTTTTGAAAATCAGGATCAGAGGGATTTTGATCTGTACTTACCGCAGTCTGATTAATCTCTTCATTCGTACGTAAATCTATTCCAAATACATTATATGTCATATTTACATCATATGTTGTGATACCTTCCTCTAGATCAAAATAAAGATCAATAGAGGAACACCCTAATTCATCATAATAATACATGGTTTGGTCTAAATAACTAGCCACAATACTATCTTGGATAATAGAGGGATTTACCAATTCATTAAAGCGTGAACCAAAAACCATCGAATTTGAACCTTCTATAACTGACAAGGATCTTTGTATTCTATTTACATCTGAACCAGGATCAGCATTATCTGGATAAACAGTTGGTTCCATAGGTACAGTAGATATCCATCCATCCCCATTAAATTGATCAAAGCATTCAAATTTCCATAAAATATCTTCTCTTTCAGCATCAATAGGTCTGGGATAATCATAAACTCTAAAAACCTCTTCATCTGAGAATAATAATGCCGCAATTATTAAACCTGCAATTGTTAAATCAAAATTATCTATATTTCCATCGAGCAATTCCTCTAAAAAGTCATTTACATCTTCTGAATCTATTAAATCAGCTAGTTCAGCTAAATCATCTGGATCTATGTCATCTATATCTATCCCTAAATCTTCTAAATCATCAAGATCGAGATCACCTGGATCGTAATCATCTAAATTATCTATAAGCCAATCCAATAAATCATCTAAATCAATTGGAAAGTGACGTTCCAAAACTTCGGCATCCTCATATTCTGCTTTGTCTAATTCATCACTTGGCTCAATACGTTGAGTATCAAAAATTAAACTAAAAGCATATACAGAATATACAAATGCAAAAATTAGCACACCAGCAAGAATAATAACCCCGATTATTCTTTTTTTTGTAATTGCCGGTTCTAACAATTCCTTTTTTAATTCAGACATGAAAAGATATTTTTTAAAAAGTTATTTTCCACAGAATTCTTTTAAATATTAGAAAAAATTGTAATATTTATAATTAACTCCTATATTTTTAGAATATGTAAAATCTATTCAATGCTCTTTATAATCAATTTAAAAATTAATTAGCATAACATAACTGTTAATTGTTATTTAGATTTCAATTTTTTATATTTATATTTCAAAATTGTATTTAAAAGAAGTAATCCGGTGATTTTATCAAGAATAAAAGTTAAAGAGAAATGATTAATTAGTTTTTGTTAATGCATCAAACAGTTTAAAACTCATAACCACATTTTGTGCAGATCATCTTTTTAGCATATATAGGTTTCGGAATGTATGAAATAACTTTTGATTTGTCTTCAACCTCCTTAATTGCAAATCCAGAAGCGTTGCAATTAGGACATACCCTTCTGCCTCCGCTCACATCTGAAACAGGTGCTGAAGGCGTACTTACACTTGAGCTTATTGGAGATTGGGACCCCATTGATTGGGAACCCATTGATTGTTGTGCTAAAGTTGAGGGCATTACTGCTTTAGGTTCTTTTAACTCTTCAATGCGTTTTTTTTGGTAACTAACCTCTTCTTGTAGTTTACCAACTTGTTGTTGTAGTGGAGTGAGCTGTTGCTGCAAAGTCATAATCTCTTGTGTTGATTCTTGAACCCGATTTTCTAATTGAGTCTTTTCGTTACTCAACTGATCTATTTGTTTATCTCTTTCGATAAGTATGTTATTTAAATTAGAAGTTTGGTCATTTAGGTCTTTAATTTGCTTCTGGTGTTTTTCTTCTGACGCTTGAAGAGAAGACAATTGAGTATTTAATTGAGACAATTGAGTATTTAATTGATTAATCTGATTGTCTTTTTCTTTAACTTGTCTCAATAAAGCATCATATTCTTGTTGAGATGGACCACTAGGAACTGCAGGTGCAGGCGTAGGTGCCGTTGTTGGTGAAGGTTGAGGTGCCATTGTTGGTGAAGGTTGAGGTGCCATTGTTGGTGAAGGTTGAGGTGCCATTGACGGAGGAGCTCCAGTTGGTGGTGGCATTGACGGAGGAGCTCCAGTTGGTGGCGGCATTGACGGAGGAGGCATACTTGGAGCAGTTCCTACCTTTTTCTCTTTTTCATCTTCATTATTTTCTGACATTTTATTTTCCAAATTATTATTATAATTTTAAAACAAATATTTATTATAAATAAGTTTAGTTGGGTTTATAAAATTATAGCATAAAATAAATTATATAAGTATTTTGATCACATTCTGTTTAAAAACAATTCCAATAGGGTTTAAGTTTATCTTTTAATGCTGGAATTAATTTATCATTAATGTAGTTTAGTAAGTCTTTTCCTGATTCTCTGTGATTCTCTTCAATTAAGTCATCATCATTATTAAGAATCTTTAAACAATTATAAACAGCACGTGCTTGTTTATCAATTTCATATCCACCTTCTAAAGTTATCAAAATTCTACCTTGGGCAAATTCTTCAGCAATATTTTTGATTTTTTTTAAATAATTTGCTGGTGCTTGGTATGTCCAACCCATTCCAGTCAATTGATCCGTCCAATGGGTATCAAAACCTGCGGAGATTAGAATAAATTCAGGTTTAAACTCATGAAGCATAGGAGATATTATTTCATCAAAAAATATCATTATCACATCGTCAGCTGCTCTTGGAGGCATAGGATAATTGATTATTTTTCCTTCTCCTTTCTTTGTACCAATTTCACCAATAAAGCCCGTCCCAGGATAAAGAGTTCTACCATCCTGATGAGAATCAAACATCACTAACTCACCACCCGATTTTGAGCCATTATAAAAAATATCCGAGGTGCCGTTTCCAGCGTGGCAGTCAAAATCCACTATTGCTATACGCTTTATTCCCTTTTCTCTAAAAAGATATTCTGCCG
>SDNM01000032.1 GCA_004524385.1 Promethearchaeota archaeon | reverse complement strand
TACTCAAATGGAAGGAATCGGGTGTGACTCTGCCACACCATGGATTTTTGAAATTGTTAAATAATATTAAGTTACTTCGATTTATAAATTCATGAGGGAGGGATTTTTGCAAGGAAGGATTTTTGATTGGGTGATGAATAATACTCTAATATCACATTGATATATTTATTTATATCCTAATTATAAAAATAAAAAACAATAATATAAAAAAAGGTGTTTAACAGGATATGAAGTTAATAACAGTTCATGTACCAGAAGCTTATCTCAGTGGAATCGAGGATTTGGTTAATTTAAACGTATATCCAAATCGTTCGGAAGTTATCCGTGTCGCTATACGTGACTTGCTCAAAAGTGAGCTCACTACTATCGTTCGAAAGCCACAAGATTGAGAAAATTATTTTTTTTATTCTTTTTCTTTTTTATATAGGTTAATAGATGATAATATAGTGAAATAGTGCAGAGTGGTTATTTCACCCCAAATCTCTTCTAAAGATTTTTTTAATACAAATTATTTATAGATTTAATGAATTTTTCACATTACGACTTTGAGTTAAATTAGAATGAAAAAAGTAAATCAAAAAGATAAATTATTTTATTTCGAGCGGAATTTTTTCACGTTAGATGGATTATGGATGATTGAAACAGAGAATGAAATAAATTGGGAGACTGCGTTGAAAATTGATTTAGCTGTTTGGAAAAAATTAATAAAAATAATTATTCGTAGGATTAAAAAATATTTGAAAATAGAAACAAACACGCTCACAGATTTAGTTGAAATACTAACTTTTAGGTGGTCTATTGAGGGATGGGAATACAATACTGTAAAAAATGAGGAAAATGAAGTTTTAATAGAAATTCATAGATGCCCATATAAATCTACGATGGATCGAAACCCTGATCGCCACGATAAAATTCCCTTAATATGCCGTAATATGTGTATTCCTTTCTATAAAGAAGCCGCTCATGATTTTAACTCTAAAATTAGTTTAGAAAGAAATAAATCAATGGGATTGGGGAATGATTTATGCGATTTTCATTTTAAATTGGAAGAGAAATAAGTAATATGGAAGATTTAGACCATAAGTGGAATTATTACGATTATTTAAGGATTATTCCTGCAATAATTTTTGCGGGAATTATTTTTTATTTTTCTTCTTTAAGCAACCCTTACCTTGTAGAACCCCCTGGACCACCTCGTATTTTAGAATTAGACATAACTATAAATGATATATTACATATCTGCGAATATGCATTATTATCTTTTTTAGTTGCTTTTGGATTTTCTGGTAAAGTAAGATCGGTTTATTTACTTTTAGTCACAATCATTTACGCAATTTTAGATGAAGTACATCAATATTTCGTACCAAATCGTTATTTTAGTTTTTACGATATTCTTTTAGATTCTATTGGAGTGGTTTTAGGATTTTTATTCTATATTATTTTAACTATTTTAATAAAAAGATTAAGGAAAGAAACAAATGAGGTATAAACACATAATATATTTCAAATTCTCTAATACCTAGTATATATTTTTTTAAAATAATTTATCTGATTTTTAATATTTGATATAATTAATTCACGGGTTTCATCATCAAGTCCATAGAGAGAAAATATTATATAATCAATCTTCCTTAATGGTCTATAAACATTTTCATCTGCTAATCCTTTGTTTAGTTCTAAATAGTTAATAATTTTATCTACTTTCTTAATAATTTCAGCTTTAATATCCTCATTAGGTTTTAGGATAGGAAGATGTCTAATCATATATTGATTTAAATTTATAGTAGTGCCTTTCTGATTATTTATTCCATAAGTACAATAAAATTGATTTAAAATCGAATTAATATAACCGCACAAATATTTTAATTCCCCAATATCATCGTGAAGTAGCGAATATATAGACGAAGTAAAGCAAATTTTATCTTCGGTATAAATTGCTTCTGGGATTATATTATTATGTTTAATTAGGAGTTTAGGACTCTTATAATATTCATACTCACTGCCTTTCAAAACATTTTCATTAATATCTTCGATGATAAAGGATTTATTTTTATCTATGTAATAATAATGGAAGTCATCTTTTGCATTGACAAAGGCGCAGGTCCCTTTCATATCGTCCCTAAGATTTTTTTTGATATGCCTTAGGCCGATATCCTCCTCCCCGCGTATCATTTTAGGGAAATCATTTATATTCAAATAATTAAGATCTCCTTGAATCTCAATTCCTTTTATAATCTCATTAATTTTTTCGGGGGTTTTTATTCTTATTCTGTTTAACTTAACAGTTTCTGCTTTACAGTAAGGACATTCTTTTTCATAAGTATATACATAAATTTTTTTAGATTTTGAACATAGCGGACAATGAGGATTGAGACATATTTTTAATAAATCTACTTGTTGGTTGGAATAATTGATGATAGCTTTATCGGGATAATCATAGATTTCTAAGCTTCTTTCTTTTTCCTCATGATTTCGTTTATAAATAATTATTTGTACTTCATTTGTTGCTTTCTTAAATTGTTTTGACCCAATATCGAAGATTTTCAATATACTAGCATTTGAGAAGAGCTGATTTCTAAACTCGATATATCCTTGTCTAAGGAGAAAGCTTTTGGGTACTAATAATCCTATAATGCCTTTGCTCCAGTCAAGAGCTTTTATTAAAAAGGCGCAGTAAATATCATTATAAAAGATTTTTTCATTTTTTAAAAAATCTTTCTCTTCCTTGGTTAATATATTTCCGTAAGGAGGATTTCCAATGATAATATCATATTTTGAGGATTTAATCGTTTTTAAACTGTTTTTTAATTCTATATTCGATTTTAGAATAGAATAAATTTGGGAAAAATCTGTTTTCCCTGAATTGAGATACCAATTACTAAGCTTTAATATACAGAGCTTTAAAGCAAATTCATTAATATCATGCCCAAAAAGATTTTGGATTAATAACATTTTTATTTTAAAGGGATCTAGCTGCGGATCCAAATTTTTAATTAGTTTAAAGAGATTAGAAGCAGCACTTAAAAGGAAAACACCAGACCCACAAGCGGGATCAAAAACCGAAGAATTTAAAAGAATATTTATCACTTCTTTTTTCTGTTCCAATGTGAGTTCCAGAATATCTTCAATCTTATTAATCTCAATTGGATTAATTTTATGATTAAGAAAAAGTAATAATGCTTGAGTGAATATAAAATCTGAAAGTTTTGTATCCGTATAATAGACACCCTCTTTCTTTTTCTTAAAATAATTATCTAAAAAGAGTTCCTCCATAATACTAACAGATTCCAAGATTTCTCTTACCATTTGGTTATTTTTCGAATAGACGCTCTTCTCAAATAATTCGAAAACCTTGTTTATATCTTGGAAATCGTTAATATTTTTCATAGGAAATATGAGTCTATTTAAAATAACTTCTTATGCTATATTTTCTCTATATTTTTATAGTTAAATATACTTATTATTATTGGGATAATGACGGATAAGAAGAAGAAAGAAGATTACTATGGGATTGCTCCCATTTCGGATCTTGTTAAAAAAATGAAAAAAGAATATGATAAGGATCCAAAAGAGTGGAGTCTAATTGGCTCAAAAGATGAACACGGTAATTCTGACACTTTTATCCAAAAAAAGCCTAATGCCTACTGGCTAAAGTCAAAAATGCTAAGTCCTTATTCAGCTTTATCTATGGGCACTATTGTAAGGAAGATTGACCAAGATATTGATGAAAAGATTGGAAAAAAATTGACTCAAGAAGATATGATCAGACTTTTTGGTATGGTAGTACCAATTAAAAAAGATAAAAGCGTGGTAGCCGCGGGAATTGAAAAATTTTCTCAACATCATGGAGATTACATAAAAAAAATAATTTCCGAAAGAGATTCAAATTTAGGTTATCAGTTGGCTAAGAGAATTGATCAAGAATTCTATAAAAAGTATCCCCAGAGGAAAAACCTTTACATTTGATTATAATTTATCTTTTAAAGTTTGTAATCCAGCTTTATCTTTAATGATCGGAAGATTTGCAGAATATGCGCTCGGATTATTAATTAACTCGGATATTAAAGCGTTAATTTTTTCAGGACCAGGTTTTGATTCGATAGATTTAGCGAAGTCTTTTATATTATTCACGTTTAGATCTTCCACATAAAAAGAAATACCTTTAGATACTTCTTCTAAGAGAAATTGGAAGGATAATTCGGCATCTCGTTCTGTTTTAACCAATGGATCATCAGGATCTTCAAAAGTATAGGAAATCTCTGTCCATTGTGAGCCATCTGGATTAGCAGGAACCATTCCGAAGATGTAATCTTTTGTATAAGCCCAGAAAACGGCATTATTCTCTGCGTTATCGTAGGAGGAATCAACAATACTATTAAATTCTTCAGCCATATTTATGACCTATTTATAGATTTTTTATTAAATTTTACTTTGTATAATATTATAATAACAGTTATAAAAAAATTTTCAAAATATTTTCTATTAATTTATTTAATAATTATTACTAAAAATGATTTTTATATGCGTAAATTAAATTATGAAAAACTGACTTCAGATATCCAAAATTGGATAAAAAACTATGTAGCTTCTGCTGGTGCGAAAGGAATTGTATTAGGATTAAGTGGTGGAATAGATAGCTCAGTTATTGCTGCTTTAAGTGTTAATGCGATTGGAGCAGAGAATGTTTTAGGTTTAGGTTTACCTTGCGAATCCATACCTCAAGATCTTGAGGATGCTAGGGCAATTGCCTCGCATTTAGGGATAACTTTTATAATTTCAGATTTAACTTCAGTATATAAAGAATTCTTGAAAGTTTTGCCAACTCAAATAAAAAGTAATAAAATAGCACAAGCCAATATTAAACCTCGTCTTAGAATGACAATGTTGTATTATATGGGACAATCCTTTGGAAATTATCTTGTAGCAGGGACAGGAAATAGAACAGAAATTGCTATAGGATATTTTACTAAATATGGCGATGGAGGGGTTGATTTTGAACCGATTGGTGCGTTATATAAAGCAGAAGTTAGAGAAATTGCGAGAGTTTTAGGAATTCCTGATAAAATTATCAATAAGCCACCCTCAGCGGGATTATGGGAAGGGCAAACTGATGAGGATGAAATTGGCTTAACTTACGATTTACTTGATGAAATTATTTATAGGATTGATCATTTTTTAGCTTTTGAAGGTTTAAACGAAAAAGATGTAAAAAAAGTCATAAATATGATAAAATCAGCAGAACATAAAACAAATATGCCGCCAATGTTTAAAATAAAATAAGTTTTTATAAACTTGAGATTAACCTTCTTATTTTGGCTATTCGAGAGCTAATTTCATCAAGATTATTTCTAAGTCCTTCGTTTTGGTTTTTATATTCATAATCATCAATAATTCCACTATTATAATTATTACTCAACTCTTTATACCCCTTTTCTAATGAATATCTTCTTCCTTCAAGCGCGATTAGTTCCTGATATAAAGCATCCTTATCCGTGGGCAATGGTTCATCATGAGCTATGGGAACTGGTTTAATCTCTTGTGGTATTTCAGCAATTATTTTTTCTTTTTCGACTTTTTTCTTTTTGCCTTTAGAAGTTATTTCTTCAGGAGTTTCAACTCCTACAGAAGAAAATACGTTAAACAAATCTTTACCACTTGAATTAATTGATTCAGTATCTATATCTTCAACATCAATAGGAATAATTTCAGGTTTTTTATTAGGAAATATTAAAGGTGTTGACTCTTCTTTTTGTTCAATTTTCGTTTCTCCCTTAACTTCTTCTGTTTCCTCTGGCATTCCAAATGGGATGGATGTTGGCTTGGATTTTTCTGTAGCTTTTGAAGTTTCCTTTGGCATTTCAAATGGAATGACTGATAGCTTGGATTTTTCTGTAGTTTTTGATGTTTCCTCTGGCATTTCAAATGGAATGGCTGATAGCTTGGATTTTTCTGTAGCTTTTGAAGTTTCCTCTGGCATTTCAAATGGAATGGATGATGGCTTGGATTTTTCTGTATCCATTGATGTTTCCGTAATAGATTGTATGATTTTTGGCTTTTTTACTGGCAATGGTATTGATTTTTCTTTTTCCTCATCTGATTCTGGTTCTATGGTTGGTTTAAATGGAATTTCTGAACTGCTCTCATTAGTTGGTTCTTCCATAATAATTGGGGTCAATTTTGATTTCTTTTTAGGTTTTGTTGTAATTTGTGGTTCTTCTTTAGGTTCAATCATATCTTTTAGCTCATCTATAGATACTTGTGAAATACTCGGTTCTTTTGGAACTTCAGTTATGATTTCTGGCTCCATTTCTTTATCAACGCCACTATCCCCTATTTTTTCAATAGCTGCCTCTTCAGATTCAATTGGAACTTTGATCTTTAGGGGTTTCTGAGGCTTCTTAACTAAGGGAATTTTAATTTTTAGGGGAGCAAGTTTGCCTTTTAAATTAGAAGCTTTTTCTTCAACTTCTGGCTCTTGAGGAATCTCTTCTTGAACTTCTGGCTCTTGAGAAGGTTCTTTAATTGCTTCCTCTTTTTTTTGTAACTCTTTCTTAAGTAGATCAATTGTCCCTTTCAATCCTTCAATTTCTCCTTTAAATTGTTCTGAAACTTGAGCCACAATTTCAGTAATATCAATATTTTTACTAGCAATTTCCGGTTTAGATTCTATATCTTCTTTAGAATCACTTAAGAGGTCAGTAGACTCTGATTCTACTCCCATATCTCTTAGGTCCAACATCTTTGTAATATTTTCAGCCAATCCGTTTACTTCTTTGAACCATAAATCTAAAGTATCCCAATTTTCCAATTTATTTATTGTATCTTCAATTAAATCAGCTTTGCCATGAATTAAATTTTCATCTTTCAGAAGTTTGAAGCCTTGAATTAAGATTTCCCTTGCTTCAATTTCATCATCTGGCGTAGGTTCACCTTCGGTTAATTTCAAAAAAACATTTTTTATTTCTTCAATTATCTCTTCTTCACTCATAAAAGTACCATTTGAAAAAATTTTTTATATTGAATTAGGAAAAAAATTATTCTTAATTATTAATATAATAATTCGATAATTTATTTTTTATGTGTATACATCATTTAAAATAACTATAAATTAATAAAAATTTGAAAAAATTTACGAAATAAGATTATAATTAATAAAAATATTTATTAAAGAAGCTATCAAGCTCCCAATATTTATCTTAATAGTTTAAAAATCTATAGAGAAATATCTTTAATCAATAAAGAGATAATATAAGATTGGGTAATTAGAATCATTTAAACGCGCCTTCCTCTATGACCACCCTTCCGTCTACAGTGATCATGGCTCTTAGGAGTTACTTCTTCAATCCTACCAATTCGCAGACCTGATCTGGCCAAGGCGCGAATACAGGCTTGAGCGCCTGGACCAGGTGTTTGAGCTTTATTGCCACCTGGGGCCCTTACTTTTATATGAATTCCTTTAATGTCTTTATCCCTTAGATCGTTGGCCACTCTGAACCCGCATTGCATTGCTGCATATGGACTACTTTCATTACGGTCCGCTTTGACTACCATACCACCTGAACATTTAGCGAATGTCTCAGCACCGCTCAGATCGGTGGCAGTAACTAATGTGTTATTATACGAACTGTAAATATGCACTATGGCCCACTTTATACTTTTACTTATCTTTACTCACCTTTATTTATTATTAATTTGTTGTGAAAGGACTGCTAGAGACAAAACTAATTAAGTCTTCTTCGTCCTTTTTTACAATATAGGAAGGAGCATTTATTTTTTTATTCCCCACTTGAATATGTCCATGAACAATATATTGTCTAGCTTGGTAAATCGTACTAGCAAGCCCTTTTTCGTAAACTAATGACTGAAGTCTTCTTTTTAAAACATCTTCAACCGTTAGATGTAGTACGTCTTCGAATTCTGCTTCAGGACTCAATATACCCAAGCGCTTCAATTTGGTTATTAATGTTTGTTGAACTTCTCCAGCTCTTTCTTTAGACAAGGTTCTGGAATGTCGAGCAATTCCTCTCCAATTTCCTAACATTGTCCGAGATTTCCAGAATTCTCTTTTATTTCTTAGACCATATCTCCCGAGGAATTCTAATTCTTCAATAATTCTCTCTTTTTGGAACGGATGAGCAGGTTTCTTATATTTTTTTTTTAAACGCCTCGGATCTCCCATTTCTCAATTCTCATTTTTTTTCTTTTTTGGATTGTTCTCTTATTCTCTTTCTCCTTACTCCAATCACTAAACCATGTCTCCCTGTGCTTTTTGTTCTTTGACCTCTAACTTTTAAGTTTAATTGATGCCGGACTCCCTTGTAACTTTTCATCTTTTTCATTCTTTCGATATCTCGCTTAACGGTGATCTCAAGTTTATTGCCAATAACGTGGAGATCTTCGCTTGTTCTTAAATCTTTTTTTCGATTGACCATCCAGTAAGGAATTCCATTTTCTACAGGATTTAAAATTATTTCTTCGATTCTATTGAGATCTTTTTCTGGAATAGCTCCAATTCTTAATTCTGGATTAATTTTTGCGATTTTAACTATAGCTTGTGCAACTCTTGGTCCTATCCCTCTAATTTGTGTTAATCCAAATTCAACTTTAGCCTTACCATCCACACGTGCTCTAAGAGTACGAAAGTAAATTTGTTCTCGAAAATTTTTTGGTCTTAATGGTGTTGGAACGCTCATTATTTGAACATATACGTTAATTTTATATTATAATTAAAGGAAGAGAATATTAAATTCAATATTAATTTTTTTATTTTAAGTAGAAAGCTCCAATAATAAAAACATTAGTAATGAGGGAATCGTTTATTTTTATCTTTATTTGAAGTGACGTGTTTATTACATTTAGTTCTCTTGGAACCAGCAATTCTTTTAAGTAAAGGTAATCCAAATTTTTCTTTATTTATTGGTTTAGATTCAATCAATTTATTTGCAAGTAACTCATTATATAGTTGTTTTCCTTTTTCAGTCCTTACGATTACGGTGTTCCATCCCGAAGGAGAGCCAATTGAGCCAACTGATAAATCTGCAGATTCGGATGTCAGATCGAAACAAAATTCGCAATCTTCTCTCCCAAGATGTGAGATCTCCTTTATTGGAACACTCAGTTCTTCTCCACTGTTTGTATAAACAAAAAATTTGCCTTTATTGATATCCATTTTCTTTGCATCCTTCACATCAACTTTTAAAATTTCACATATTTTTAAGAGAGATTCGTATGAAAACGATTCCATACAAAAAATACCAATCCGATATTCTATATTTTGTAATGAAGGAATACTTATATCATAGATATTTGATTTTAATAATGCCTGCATTTGACAAGGTACGCCTACAACCGCTAACTTTTTCTCCTGTACTTCATTAAGAATTTGCAGATTTGGATTATTTACATATTTCGTTCCAGCAGTTTGGATAATTTCTTCCTTTTTTTCTATTAATAAAGGTTCTGGTCGCCAGAGTGTATTACTCATTTTTGCTCCGATCGCAGCATCAACCTTATTTTTATCTAATAAATAATATAAGCAAGTACTTGAAATACCTCCATCCTGACAAACTTCTGAAATTTCTTTAATTTTTGTTCTGGCTGAATATGCTTCAAAATGCGGTCCTATATTATTGTAATCCTTAATTTCATCAACATTGGCTTGTACCATATTTAATAATTTTACAGATAAATATGATCTTGGACAAACATAATAACATAATCCACAGCGAATGCATTTATTTTCATCAAATTTACCAAATCCATTATAAATTCCAAGGCAATTTACAGGGCAAATAGCTGCACATAATCCGCAACCAGAACATATCTCAGATTCAAATATAACTTTTACAGGTTCATAGATTGATTTAATAGAAGTAATTGATTCTGTTTCAGGGACTTTTATAGTGAAATCTCTAAAAATTG
>SDNM01000031.1 GCA_004524385.1 Promethearchaeota archaeon | reverse complement strand
ATTTAGGTGCTATTTTTTCGGCCATTTGCCAAAATTTCTGAGGGTCCTTTATAAATGATTTTATGTTTCCATATATCTCGGGTTTGTATTTTTCCCAAATTCCATGATCACCTCTAAAATCTGGTATTCCTGATTCTGTCGAAACTCCCGCTCCCGTCAATACGATAGCACTTTTAGAATTAAAAAGAAGTTCCGCAGCTTTGTGAATTTTCTTTCTTTCAATATGTTTTAAAATTTTTGAACCCATCTAAAACCATTTTTTTTAATTATATTATAGCTTTTTAATAAAAAGTATCTCCAAATTCCTATTCTTATAAATTTTATATCATTTTTTTCTGTAAATGATATATTAAATCTTATTAATTTCTAAAATAATTGGAAATTAATATTTTTGATTAATTTTCATAAAAGATTAAAATACTTATTCTTTTTAGAAGATAAGAAGAAGCCTTAGAGAATTTTTACTTTTTTGTCTTTAAATTACTTTTTATTAAGAGCTTTTATAAGTAATAAGATTCTTACTCATGACAAACACACAAATAAGCTACGGTATTGTCTTAAAAGATGAAATACTATATTGCTCGAACGAAGAAAAATATAACTTCCTTGAAATAATTTTATTCGTTGAGAAACTTATTAGAAGTTTTAATCCTAAACAGACATGGCGTTTAAATAGTATTTATTTAAAAAGGGCTAAGGATAAAGAACGATTATTTATTCGACATGAGATTACTGAAACAAATAAAAACTTGTTCTTTTTAGTGAGCGGTGCATACGAAGAAAACTCTCAAGAGATTCGAAAGATGTTAAAAGAATTTTTTGAAAAGGTGAATACTAATTATAATACTGGAGATCTATTAGAAAAATCTTCAAAAAAACCAATATTTAAAGAAATTATTGACAATATTACTGATTTTTTATGGAATAAATATGAATTTCTTTTACAACAGGAGGAAATAAAACAAGAAGTTGATCATGAAACAACTAATAAAATATTATATGGAGGGATTTCAAGCCAAGGATTACCAATAATATCAAAATTGTTTGATCCAACTCTTTTAAATAATTTAGATAAAAAAATAACCACTGAAAATATTGAATTATTTAATTCTAGTTTTTCAGCGCAATTAGCTACAATTGAAATGAATACTTTAATACGGACTAACAAATATAAGATCAAACAGATTCATATATTTGATTTAGAAGATAAGAAGAACAAAAAAATAATTTTATATGATAATATTGATAAAAACCATTTTTCTTTAACCATTTTTGCATCTGGGAATTTTTTTGAAATTAAAGATCTTATGAAGTTATTAAAAATCCAAATTTCTAAAGAATATATTTTACATAAAGAATTCTCAGGAGATATTAAAACCTATAAATATTTAGAGAATTATTTTTTAGGTTTAGATAGAGAATTTTAGTAAAAAAATCCTTATTATTTATGGATTCGCTTCGACAATAACCTACTTCTTATTCTTTTCTTCTTTTTTAAATTTACGCAACAAACGAGAAAATTTTAAAGGTGTACCTTGATATTCGATCTCTGCAAGTGCTTGATCCTGATATGCTTGGAAAAGTTTGTTGGAAAATTCTTGCCAATCTCGACATATAGCAAGGGTTTCAGCATCGTTTTTTAATAAACTTTCATGAGACATTATTCGGAGAAACTCAGCAGCATAAGGTTCAACAACTTCAGTTTTAGCACCTGCTAGGAGATCTCGAACAAAATCATCAGCAGGATACCAATCTCTAACCCTTTGAAAATCACGATGGATTTGAGTAAGTAAAACGTTGCGAGGGCCTTCCCAGAGCTCCATAATCATAGAATCACGATGCACGCGTGGAAATGACAAGAAATCTTCCATAATTCCATGACCTCCAAAAAATGAGATTGCCATTCTTATCAAAGCTGGAGCTTCGTCGCATACGACAATCTTTTGCATCATTACAAGTTCACGTAGCCTAAATCGTCGTTTACGTTCAGTTATATCTGCAATTTTTTCCAAGTCTCTTAATCCCGCAATTAGTTCTTCACCAAAATGAATAAATTCAGAATAAACTTTAAAAGCTCCTGCAGCAGATCTCATAGCAGTGTGATTTAAATCATTAATTTGATTTATCATTAAAGGAAAGGATGATATTGGGACTCCAAATGCGGTTCTAAATTGAGCATATAATCTAGCTTCACGAGCAATTCTCAATGCACTACTGGCCATTGAAAATCCAATATCTAATCGTGATAATGAAAGTACAATCCCAACAATGTCAGCTAATCCTTTTTCAAGAGGCCCTATAGGATAGGCAACAGCACCATTATATGTTATTTCTGCTGTTGGTAATTCTGCAGTTCCTAGTTTTGGTTTAAGTCTATCTATTGTATAGGAATTCCTTATTTCTTTCTCTTTATTTTGGGGTAACCAAGCTGGAACAACAAATACCGCAATTTTAGTTGATGTAGGAGTTCCTTTTGGTTTAGCTGTTACAACAGCATAATCAGAATGGGCTGCTGAGCAAAAGAATTTCTGTCCATAAATCCTCCAGCAATTTGAGATACCATCAGGACCTTCAGCTTCCTCAAAAACAGCTTCAACTAGATTTGATGGAACATCACTACCTCCTTGAATTTCAGTAACAAATTGAGCTCCTCTGCCATAGTCACCATTACTATATTCACCCGTACCATTTCGAACATGTTCCAGAATTTTTAATGCTTCGGGATCTAACATGTCTTCATATTGTTGCATGAGCCATACCATTCCATGGGTGCAGACGATTGGACATATCACCCCGAATTCCGAATTTTGAGCTAATAAAAACAATTTCGCAAATCTACTCCATGGACTATTCTTATTAGGATCGAACAATCCAAGACTGAATATCTCTCTTTCTAAAATTTCCGTTTCAGCACATCGTTCTATTCTGTCAATTCTATGATTATGAGCATCATAGTGTTTTATTTTAGTAACTTTTATTCGATTTTCAAGATCATTACCTTTATCAGCTAAATCCCTAAATCTAAAAGACACATAATCAGAAAGAGCAAGAAGTTCTTTATTTATTTTTTCAAATTCATCTCCAGTATACTTTTTAACTAAAGCTTGGAAAAATTCGTCATCTTTATAATAATTAAATTGATTTCTGACAAATAGATAATCGTCAAAAGAGTATGGATTATTTCTATTTCCTTCCTCATTAATTTGGGCACACATATTTTTACCATTTATTATTATTTTATTTCAAGTTAAAAGAATTTTGGTTTTATTATATATCTTTACCTTAAAAAAATTAAAAATTAACTCTTAATAACTAAAATATATAAAGATAATTCAAAAAGAACTTATTCTAATTATTCAAAAACAAAAGCATTAAAATTTATTAGAAAGAATAAGGTTATTCTTTAATATTCCTATATGAATATTTTAATCAGAAGTCGGAGATTCTTCTTTTTTATTAGTAGTAGTGTGTTTTTTTTTTTGTACAAATTTCTTTACATTGATGCGCTCTGTTCGTTTAATTTCAGATTTACGACTCCTTTTTACATCAACTTCCACTATCTCAAATTGCTCATCTGGGCTTACAGCTTTATCTTTAATACCCTCGGGAAAAGAGATCAAAACACTCTTAATGAGTTTGGAACTAGATAGTGGATAGATAGTTTTCGCCACCCTTGCTATTTGGTTTTGGAATTCTCCGTAAATCATTCCAATAATAAATTTTTCATGATTTAATGACTTAGCAAATTCTTTCAGGATATCGCGTGAAATCTTCCTTATCAAAACTATCTGCGAACTTCTCGCTCGTTTAATTGTACTACATATAGTTGTAACACGGAATATAAAACCATCTTTAGTTGTAAGATTTTGAATTGTTTGAATCTTCGTAGCTCCCCTCCCAACGAGACTCCGAACGAAATCATTAGTATATTGATGACCAAGAAAGATAGTCTCGCATTTTTTTGTCTCAGGATTAACATTGATAACCTTGAACCTTAGCTTTAAATTAATATCATTGAAATCATCAGTAAAATCGAATAATAAGTTTTCTACTGTTCGACCTAAAACAGTATTATCTAATCCAAGAATTTCTCCTATAGGTTTAAATTTAAAGATTTTAGGGCTAATAATTTCATACCAATCCTTATCTTTAAATGATACTTTTTTAATCTTAGCTTTTTTTTTCCTTTTAGCTTTCTGACTCATTTTATCAAAATTCGTTTATGTATAAAAATAAATTATTTAGCTACAATTGTTCTAATCTTTTCGGGATCGTATTTGAAGTCCATCGGTAATACACTAGTCTTTTTATAATATTTAATTAATCGATATATCTTAGATTCTGTCCGTTGTAATCCTTTTTTTCCTTCAAGATCCTTATGGTTCGATTCTATATGTTTTCTTATATTTAGAGCCTTTTTTACTAAATTTGTTAGATCTTCGGGAAGAGAAAATTCAATTTCATTTTCTTTGAGAATTTGGCTTATTTTTTTTCCAGATACTACCTTTACCAAGGGTATTCCATAGCTATCCCTTAATATATCTCCTATTATTGATTTAGAGTATCCTTTTTTGGCTAATTTGACAACTAAATTTTCAACTTCCTCCGCGGATCTCTCAATCCAAACAGGTTTCTCCAATCGTGGAGGTCTAGTACTTCCACTTTTCCCTTTCTTTCTACTGTGAAGTCTTGCCATAATATCAGATTTTAGTTTCTAATTATTAAAATTAAAAACTTAATTCAAAAACAATTCCATAATACTTTAGAGGTATAATAGAGCAAAATAAATAAAATTTTGGAATTTAATCAATTCTTTAAGTTGTTATTTTTATTTTGTTTCTTATTTTATATAGAATTATGCAGATAGAAAATTTAATTTTATATTTTGTTACGGGAAATAAAAGCAAATTCAATGAAGTTTTGAAAATATTTCATACTCAAAAAGTAAAAGTTACATTACAACAATTAAACATAGAAACAGTTGAAATTCAAGCAGATAATATAGAAGATGTTGCTTTATTTAAATTAAATTCAGTTAAAGACAAAATAAATAGGTCTTTCTTCATTGAAGACGCAGGATTTTTTGTAGACAAACCATTAAAAGGATTTCCGGGAGTTTTTTCTTCTTATGTGTTTAAGACTATAGGAAATGAAGGCATTTTAAGATTAATTGATGATTTCAGGGGATCCCGAGCACATTTTTCTGCTGTAATAGCTTTTTATTTTAAACCTTTAGATAAAATTCTGATATTTGAAGGCGGAGTGAGAGGAAAAGTATCTAAAGAGATGAGAGGAACTAAAGGATTTGGATTCGATCCAATATTTATACCAGATTTAATTCCAAATAAGACATTTTCAGAACTTACTTCTCAAGAAAAAAATCAAATCTCTCACAGCGGTCAGGCAATTAGAAAGCTGATTTCGTTTCTAAAAAAAATTTCAAAAGAATAATAAAATTGAAAAATGTGAAAAAGCTGTTAAATTTATGAAATATACACCTGATAAAAAGTCTATAAGAAATCATGAGGTTCCACAGTGGTTTAATGACGCAAAACTCGGCATTTTTATCCATTGGGGTCTTTATTCCGTGCCTGCATTTGCGGTTACTGGTATGGACATAACTGAAACTATGGAAAAATTAGGGATAGAAGGCCATTTTAAGAATAATCCTTATGCAGAGTGGTATTTAAACTCGCTAAGAATATCTGGAAGTCCAACTGAAGCCTATCATAAAAAAACGTATGGAGAAAATTATTCTTATGATGATTTTGTTCCTAAGTTCAATGAAGCTATAAAAAAATGGAATCCGGAAGAAATGGCTGAACTTTTTAAGAAAGCAGGAGCGAAATATGTTGTTCTTGTTACAAAACATCACGATGGATTCCTTCTCTGGCCAAGTAAATATACTAATCCGAATAAGAAAAATTATATGGCAAGCAGAGATATTGTAGGGGACCTTACCAAAGCTGTTAAAAAGATGAACATGAAGATGGGATTTTATTATTCTGGCATCCTTGATTGGTCATTCCAACCAAATCCCATAAAAGACGCAAAAAGTTTTTTGAAAAATGGAGTAATAACAGAAGAATACACAGAGTATGCAACGAATCATTGGTATGAATTAATGGAAAAATATGATCCCATCATTTTATGGAATGATATTGGATTTCCTCCAGATTATCCACCTAAGCTTGTATTGTATAAAATTTTTGCAGATTTCTATAATAAGCACCCCGATGGCGTAATTAACGATAGATGGAGGCAGCCTTTTGTTAAAGGGATGAAACAAACTGGACCACATAAAGATTTTAGGACTCCAGAATATCAAACTTTCAAAAAAGCAATGAAAAAAAAGTGGGAAAGCACGAGAGGTATAGGCTTTTCATTTGGCTATAATAAATTCGAAACAGAAAAGGATTACATGAACTCGGAACAATTAGTGCGAATGTTTATTGATATAGTGAGTAAAAACGGGAATCTATTGCTAAATGTAGGTCCTATGGCAGATGGGACCATTCCTGAGATACAAAAGAAATGTTTATTAGGACTTGGTAAGTGGCTGGAAGTGAACGGAGATGCAATCTACGGAACTCGTCCTTGGTCAACGGCTGAAGGACAAACTTCAGGTGGTATTGATGTGAGATATACCCAAAAAAAGGATTCTTTATACGCTATTTTATTAGATACACCAAAAAACAATAATATTACAATAAAATCTCTTATAATTGATAAAGATTCCACGGTTCAATTGTTAGGACACGAAGAAAATCTAATTTGGAAACAAGAGAATGACAATTTAAAGATTTCAATTCCAGAAAATTTAAACTATGCCATTGCCTATTCATTTAAAATAACGCCAAAACCAAAAATAAATTAAAAAAAAAGAGTTCAAGAAAAATATCTCACTAATATAAGGCATAATAATTAAAAATCTATTTTTTCTCTAAAAATATGAATTTTCCGATTTTTGCTTCAGTTTATTTATTTCATCGGTTAATCTGATAACATCTTTCCTTAATCTTTCATTCTCCTCAAATAAAGTTTTTGTCATTGCTACAACTTGCGCTTTAGAAAATATGTTATCGTCCTTAAGTTCTTGAACCTCTGCATGACGTATTTGGAGATTATTATCAATATATAAAATTGTTAAGAGTTCTTTAACCTCATTATCGTTAATGGAATCGTGAAGTATAACATATGGAAATGGGAATTTCGTCCGCCCTTTACACAGATCCTTACTCAGCTTTACCTTATGATTTACTTTACAAATTGCGCATCGATATTGTTTTACGATTTCAGTATCTTCGTTAGCCATAAATAATCTATATACCTTATCGTTTAAAAATAGAGACTGTTAGAGGATATAACCTATTTTTTTTTTAAATACTTCAAAATTTTTAAATACAGATCCTGTTCAGCTTCTTTCTTGCTTTTACATTCTTCTGACTTTATATCCTTTTTTAATGGAATTAAAATTTTATTATTGCGATCTAAGATTTTGGGATTTTTGGCAATCCATTTTGGAGCGTGATCCGATCCTTTGTTAAGGAAGTCTGTTTTTATTACTGGAGTGATTCTATGTCTTTTTTGGATATACTCCAATAACTTGGACTTATTCAGAATCGTCTCATTTATGATAACATCCCAATCATCATAAAACCGATTAATTACTTTTTCTTCAACTAAGTTAAGGTTTGAATCTGAATCGAGAAAAATCGCACCACAGATTGCTTCAAAGACATCCGCTAGAATCCTTGTCCCTTCAATTACTTGATTTTCTGATTTTAAAACGAATTTCTTTAGATTAAAATAATCGTTAGAAATTTTGCTTAAAGTCTCATCATTTTCTAAACACTGCTTAGTTATTGTAATTTCGCCAGGGTCTATTAGCCCTTCTTTTATTTTCTTTGAAATAAAAATTAATTTAATGCAAGCATCTCCAAGGAGCTCTAAAGCGTTATAATCAAGAATATCCAATTGTTTACCTAATTGAGGTGTAGTTAATGCATTCCTTAATAAATCCTCGTTCTTAAATTTATATTCAAGACGTTCTTGTAACTCTTTTAATTTATCATTTTCATTTTTTAGCATCTTTCTAATTTACTATTATTTTCAGATAAATTTAAAAATTTATGCCTTTCTATATTAATATATAATGGAAGAAGAAATTGGAAAATTAGGTAAAGTTCTTTCAATGATTAAAGGAATTGAAAGAAAGAATTTAGAATTTGAAAACTACATTTCAAATCTGAATATTTATTCAAGAACTAATTTACTTAAAGAAATCTCTTTTGATATAATTAAAAATAGCAAACTCTTTCAAGGATTAAATATTGATGTTAGAGATGTACAGGTAGTTAAAGAAAAAAAAGAAGAAATATTAAATAATAATTTTATTGAGGCAATAGTTTTAAAAATTCGAAATAATCCTATGAAAAAAATTATTTTTTTACGAGAATTTCTCGATAATTTAGAAGATATCTCTCAAAATGATAAAGATGTAATTTTACAATCATTAAAAGATAAAGAAGACGAAGAATTAAACCAAGAATTATCTAATTTGGTGCAAATTTTTAAAAAACATGATTGAGAAAAAAGGCTTATTTATTGAGACAAAAGAAGTTAAAACTAATAGCCTGACTCTTCTCCTCCACTAAAATATTCTTCGAATGCTTTGCGATCTTGGTCAGAAATTCGATCCCCTTTAATACCCTCTTTAATAATAATTGGAGCAACCTCTTTATCATCATGCCTAATCTTTTTAATAATCTTATATTCTTCTCGAGATTCTCCTATCTCAAATTCCTCATCACACGCTTTGCAGTAAAGCTTACCCTTCTTAGGGATCAACATATTTCCACAAGATTCACAGAACCTCATGTTTTTCAAGATCACCTTTTTTTTTAAAAATACTCTAATTTAAATCTTTCGTTTTTGTTATCGATTTTATTAATCAACTTTATAGTAAAAGAAATAATACATATATAAATTTATCCAAAATCATATTATTACGAAGCAATCGCATATTTAAATTTATTGTTTTAATTTATTAGTAATAGATAATAAAAAATCTTATTAAATCAAAGTGAAACTATATAAAGATTTATTATTAACAATTTAATACTTAATATATAATTCTATTTTAATCAAATATTCATTTAATTAAAAAAAGAATCGATATTTTTAACCAAATTGACCTTTAGGTAATGATTTTGAATGATAAAAAAGTAGTAATTATAGGACATCGAGGGGCAAGTAAGGTTGGTCCAGAGAATACGTTGAAATCTTTTAAAAAAGCAATCGAATTAGGGGCAGATTACATAGAATTTGATATTCATAAATCCAAGGATGGAGAAATTGTTATAATGCATGATTCAAATACCTTAGCGACAACAGGTCATAAAGGCTTAATAAGAAGGATGACATGGGAAGAATTGAAAGAGTTAGATTGTGGTGAAGGTGAAAAAATTCCTACCTTACAAGAAGTAATTGACCTTGCGAAAGGAAAAATAGGATTACAAATTGAAATCAAAGCAAAAAACCTTGCGAATTCTCTTGTGTCTCTTTTGAAGAGTGAGAATTTAATAGAATCCACTTTAATTTCTTCTTTTTTGCATGAAGAACTTCTAAAAATTCATAAAATCGAGCCCAACCTTAAAGTAGCAACGCTCGAGCCCATTACAACTAAATTCTCAAAAGAATGGTCCTACCTCGGAGGGATCATTAATAATGCTATTAGGTACAGTTGCCATGCAATTCATCCTCGATATAATCTGGTAAATCAAAAATTCGTAGATTTTGTTCATGAAAATAATTTAAAAATAAATATCTGGACTGTAAATAGTAGAGCTGCGATGAAAAAATTTGTTAGGATGGGTGTTGATGGGCTTATAACGGATGATATTTTGAAAGCAAAAGAAGTATTAGAGCAAATATAACATATCTAGTTCTTTGAGTAT
>SDNM01000030.1 GCA_004524385.1 Promethearchaeota archaeon | reverse complement strand
TGAAGTGTGACCGGGGGTTTCTACTATTTTAAAGAATACATTTCCTAAATCAATTATGTTTCGATCTTCAAGCCATATGTTCACTTTCAGGTCTGATAAGTCTACATCCCATTTTTTTCCTTTAGTTATTAACTCATCTGTGTGTTGGATTTTTATAGCACTCCAGCGACCAGCAGCAACAAGACAATGAAAATAAGCGTTCGAGCTAATGTGGTCGAAGTGCTCATGCGTGTTAATTACAAGATTAATATCCTCCACTTTAAGCCCGATTTCTGTTGTAAGTAAATAATTAAAACTATTAAATTTTGAGATAATACCAGTATCTATTAATACATTTAAATTTTCACCGATCACGAGATAAACATGACAACCAGCACCTATAGATTGAAACTGATATATATTTGGCTTAATTAATTTCAGTGTGTAACCACTATCCCCGTATAAATCGTCTTTTTTAATTAAACGGGGTTTAAACGCGGGTATATTGTTTGGTTGTGTCATATTTACTGCGACTAAAAAGTTATATAGATATATAAGTAATTTAACTTATAAAAATAAAATCAATAACTTCAAATACATATAGCCAATATTTATGGATAATTAGTCATTTTTTTTTTATTAAGGATATTTTGTCATTTTTTTCTTGTAAGAAAGCCAAGAAGTTTTGTTTAGTGGATTCCCATTCAAGAAAATATAGTATAATTTTTCTAATTTCTCGATACTTCTATTATTATATACAGTGATTTGATTGTTCACGAGATAAAGTTGATTTAAATTTTTTAAATTATTAATCCCTTCCAATTTTTTTATACTGTTATTATCAAGATATAAAGTGTTAAGTTTCAAGAGATTACCCAATCCTTCAATTTTTTGAATTTTATTATAAGATAATACCAATTGTGTTAAATTAATTAAATTATCTAAATTTTCAATACGAGTTATTATGTTATTTGAAAGATAAAGTCCTTTAATATTATTTAAAGCCCCTAAACCTTCAATTCGAGAAACTTTATTATAATTGAGATACAGCCATTTTATATTTTCCAATTTTTCTAATCCTCTTATCCTTTCAATTTGATTATTTGAGAGATTTAATTTTTTTAATTTTCCTAAAAATTCTAAATTTTTAATTTCTGAAATTCTATTATGACCTAAGTTTAACTCTTCCAAATTGTTTAAATTCCTTAATCCACTAATATCTGTTATTGAATTAAATTCTAAATTTAATCTACTCAAATTTACTAAAGAATCAAGATTTGCCATATTTTTTATCAAATTGTAGGATAAATCTAATTCATCTAAATTATTTAATTCCTGCAGATTTTCAATCTTTTTAATATTATTTTTCGATAAATCTAAGGTTTTTAAGTTTTTTAGACTTTCAAGACCTTCTATTTTTATTATATTATTCCGTTGAACATATAAGTGTTTTAAATGCGTAAGTTTATTTATAGCGTCTATATTTTTAATACTCTTTAAATTGGAACCTTCGCAATTTAATAAAATAATAAGACCATTCCGTAAAGTAACATTATATCCAAATTCATTTATGTAATATTCATAAAGAATTAAATTAAAGCAAATCTCTAATATTGTATGAGATATAGGAATATTGTAATCATGAATAAAGATTTCTTTTGGAAATTCTTCTTTTTTGTCCCTTAATTTTATTTTAATATAGGTCTTTATAAAATTTTTAATAATCTTTCTTGTTTTTGTAGTATTTATTATATTTAATATCTCTACAGCAAGAAATTTTTGTTCAAAATTATTCACATTAAAAAGAGTGAATTCTAAAAGCGGAATAATTCTCTTATCTTTTAAATATTTATCCTTTAAAATATTGCCACATCTAATCCTAATATCAATATTTTCATCAGAAAGAAAAAGTTGTTCAAAAAATTTAAAATGTTTGCCATCTTCGATTGTTCCAAAAAATTCTAACGCCTCTAATCTTAAATTTAAATCGTTTGAATTAGTAATTAGCTCTTTTAAAAGTGAGCATGCCTCCTTTATCCCTAATTTATCTAAATTATTTCTAATATAATTCGGAGTTATTTTCATTTTAAGTTAAAATGTCAATGATATTTGAAAACTTATCTTGAATGCGTGTGTGGCATTTTTCGATGAGTTTATTTATCTTTGGGCGTTTTGAGCGGAGGAAACGTCTCGTATCTAGAGGTAATTCATCAAGCAATCCTTGCATTAAACTATTAAGAATATTGTAAGAGAATTTGGAAAAATCCATTGATAACTCTTCAATTCTATCTTCATCTTTTTCAATTAAATCAAAGTTTTGAAAAGCAAAATTAAGTGGGATATCTGAGAAGCTTTTTTTAAATTTTTTAATAGTTTCTGATCCCTTTTGAGTACCTTGAAGAGAAAAATGGGCACCTCTGGGTGAAATTGAAGCACTATCTTTCTTAACTATAAAACCAGAATTATCAAGATATGATATTAATTTATAGAGATTCTTTTCTTCACTGCTTGGCGGGTTAGAGCGTTTTACATTAAAATGGTCTCTGATCTGGGGGATAGTGCAATTAGGGTTGATTAATATATATTTCAATATACGAGTGGCTTTAAAAAAATTATTAAACTTCATAACTTCATAGCAATATCAATTAAAATCTATAGGTAATAAGGAATATTATCAAATTAAATATTTCGCAATTTCCTATTTCTGAGAATAAGGAATTTATCAAAATTTGATCAAAAAGACTAATGAAATCATGCTTCATTCGGCTACTATCATGCCTAATCTACGATTAAATAATTTTTTTTTTTATGAATTTATGAAACTTATCCATTATAGTCCTATTGAAATCAAAAAAAAGATATTTTACAGAAATTTATTTAAATAATTGAGTGATTAAACCTAAAAATCTCAATCTTTACATTTTGGTTTAAAAAAATTTATAAAGATTTAGTTTTATTAATTATTTAATTTTTTATTTAAAACAAATTATCGATATTTATTGGTTTTAATTTAAAACCAAATATATGGATAATAATAAAAAAACATATTCAAGAAATTAATTCAAATAAAAATTAAAAACAATAGGCTGAAAAAAAATGGCAGAAGACGAAAGCTTTTTAAATGCTAAGGCCTTAGTGGTTGATAATGGTACAGGTATCTCAAAAAATGGATTTGCTGGTGAAGATCAGCCTCGATCTGTGTTTCCAACATTAATTGGTTATCCTAAGTATGAAAGCATAATGACTGATGTTGAACATTATACCCGAGAGTATTACATTGGAGAAGAAGCAATGCAACTCAAATGAGTTTTAAAATTAATGTTCCCTGTAGAGCACGGTATTATTGAGGATTGGACAGCAATGGAAAAGATATGGCATTATACGTTCTATACCGATTTAAGAATCGATCCTAGCGAACACCCTGTGCTCTTAACCGAAGCTCCATTAAATCCAAGGCCAAATAGAGAAAAAATGGCTGAAATAATGTTTGAAACTTTTAATACTCCAGCATTATACGTTGCTATGCAAGCGGTATTGTCTTTATATGCGTCTGGTCGTACTACTGGATGTGTTATTGATATTGGTGATGGTGTTTCCCACGTTGTACCAATCTTCGAGGGGTTCGCCTTAAGTCACGCCATCCAAAGGATAGACCTCGCAGGTAGAGATATAACCACATATTTACAAAGATTACTCAGACAAAAAGGCTATTCATTTACTACTTCGGCAGAGAAAGAAATTGTAAGAGATATTAAAGAAAAGCTCTGCTATGTAGCAATCGATCCTGAAAAGGAGATGATGCTTAGTAAAAAAGTAGCTGGAATGGAAAAGAGCTACATGCTTCCTGACGGTGAAACAATAAACGTAGGTGTAGAAAGATTTCTAGGTCCTGAATGCTTATTCAATCCATCAGTAATTGGGAAAGAATTAGAGCCTTTAGATGATGTTATTGTAGGAGCTATCTCTGAATGTGATGTCGACCTAAGAAGAGACCTTTACAGCAATATAGTGCTCTCTGGAGGTTCTACTATGTTCCCTGGTATTAAAGAAAGATTGACCAAGGAAATTAAGGAACAAATCCCTGAGTCTGTTGATGTAAAGATTATTGCACCACCAGAACGTATGTATTCCGTATGGATTGGGGGCTCGATTCTCAGTTCCTTGAAAACCTTCCACCGTATGTGGGTTACGAGAAGAGAGTATAAAGAGATGGGACCACAGGTTATTCACCGATGCTTTTAAATTAAGCCCTTACGGGCGTAAAATTTTTTTTTTTAATTTTTTTTTATTTTTCTTTAATTATTAAATTGAGCTATTTTAATGGTCGATTGCATACATGTAAGCAACGTCCACAGAATTCAAACCAATCAACGGCGTTTTGTTGACGGGAAATGTACTGATATTTTTGAAATCGAAGAATAAAAGCTTTTATATAGCGTTTTAAAAATCCAAGTTGTGAAAGTTCTCCTTTTTTCTTAGGTCCCTTGATATCAATGCCTGCTCCTGTTTTTGGTCCTAATCCCAGAAGGTGATAAAAACATTTAAAATGATAAAGAGTGGTATATTCATACTTTCTTTCACCGATTTGACATTCTACAAGCTTACTTTCATCAAGACAATCTCCAGGGCATGCTTTTATACATTTTTTACATCGGTCGCATAATGCAGGTCCATCATACATAGGATCGGGTTCAAAGGGTGCGTCGGTAATTATAGAACAAAATCGTATCCGATTACCAAATTGAGGAGTAATAACAAGTCTATTGTACCCAAATTCACCTAAGCCTGCGGCAACAGCAGCATGTCTATGGGAAAATTCTCCTAATTGCTTTTTATGATCCCAATCTTTTGAGTGTCCTGTTGGAACTATCGGAAAACATCTATATCCCTCTTTTTCTACCAATTTAGAAATATGCAAACAAGCACGTCCTAATTCTTTGTTTATTAGAGCATATCCATAATACTGATATGAAGAAGGCGATTTTACCCAATTTTCCACGCTTCCTTCGGGAAAGTGACAACCCACAACGATAACTGATTTTGCTGTTGGTAAATAGTCCGTCGCTTGGAATCGTTTTGGAGCATTAATAAGACGAGATAGATCAGTAAAACCAACTAAATCCATCCCTAAATCGAGTCCTTTTTTTCTTACTTTTGATTTTAACTCTTCCATAATAGTAGAACGGGGAATTATTTTAAAAGTAAATAAAATAAAATGAATATTATTCTTTCTTTATTTTTCTTTATTTTTCTTTAATTTTTAAATTGATCTAATTCTTTTTTTATTGATTTAATTAACATAAAACTAATTTTTGAAACCTCTAATTACAAAAGATAATCATAAATTTTTTTTGTAATTTAGCTTTTAAATTATAAATTAACTTGAAATTATTGAAGAGGATTAAATTGCCAAGAAAAGATACTCGCTTTCTCGATGAGCAAGGAAAAGTATTAATGCTTGGAAACGAGGCCCTTGTAAGAGGTTGTCTCGAGGCGGGCGTATCCTATGTTTCGCAATATCCTGGTACACCCACCAGTGATATAGGAGAGTATTTCCATCAAGTCTTAAGAGAAAATCCAGAATTTAAAGAATATTTGGTCCATCATTGGGCGGTAAATGAAGCAGTAGCAACTTCAGCATGTGCAGGAGCTGCTTGGACTGGATGTAGATCTTTAAATCCAATGAAACATGTGGGATTAAATGTAGCTAGTGATGCTTTAAGTGTAATTGCGTTAAATGGACCCAATCCCGGAGGAATGGTCGTCTCGATCGGTTCTGATCCAGGATCGTTAGGATCTCATCAAGAACAAAATGAGCGTTTTTATGCATGGATGCTTCACCTTCCTACTATTGAGCCACATACTCCTCAAGAATGTAAGGATTGGATTAAAATCGCTTTTGACCTTTCAGAAAAATACGATTTGGTTTTTGATTTTCGAATGTCAACTAGAAGTGCTCATTCGAGAGGATTTGTGGAGTTAGAACCACTAAAAAAGGGTAAGGGAAAAGGAGAATTTATCAGAAATATTCCAAAATTCAATTCATTGCCTCCTCATGCCATTAATAATCATATTAGATTATATGAACGAATTGAGAAATTAAGGGCAGCTATTCCGGAATTAGGATTAAATAAAATTATCTCAGGGGATAATAAAATAGGAATAATAACTAGTGGTATGCCTTTTGGTTATACAATGGAAGCTCTTGAACAATTAGGATTAAACGATGTGCCAGTACTAAAACTTGGAATGATTTACCCCCTAAACTACAAAGAAATCACTAATTTCATACAAAACCTTGAAAAAGTAATTATTATCGAAGAATTAGAACCCTTTTTAGAACTGAAAATTGCTGAAATTGCTCAGAATCAAAGAATTAATGTAGAAATAATTGGAGAGAAATTTTTCCCTAAATATAATGAATTTTCTACTGGATTAGTCGCCACTTGTTTAGCAAAGATATTTAATAAAACACCAAAAGATCAGATGATAAAAGCTATCGATTATTTCAACTCGTATAAAGAGATTATCCCTAGCAGATTTCCTACTTTTTGTACTGGTTGTCCTGAACGAGCTACACTCTACTCTATATTAAAAGCAACAAATAGTTTAGAAAATACTGTAATTTGTGGAGATATTGGATGTTATGTTATGTCATTTTTCCCACCTCAAGAATGTAGTGATTTAATCATTTGCATGTCCGGAGGGATAAGTGCGGCTATTGGTATGTCCACTAAAACTGAACAACAAATTATAGCATTGATAGGAGATTCCACATTTTTTCACACTGGTATGCCACCGTTAGCAGAAGCTGTTGGATATAATTCAAATGTACTCCTAATTATCTTTGAAAATTCATGGACAGCGATGACTGGTCATCAAGACGACGTCCTTAGATTTCTAATTAATAAAGGATTTTCAATAGAAAAAATTTGTAAAGCAATAGGTGTACCATGGCTTCGAGTCGAGGATTCGTATAATCCTAAGAAACTTACTCGAACTATTGAAGAAGCTCTAAAAATTAAAGGCTTAAAAGTAATTATCATTAAAAGGGAATGTGCTCTTCAAGCTCATCGATGGCGTATGAACCAGGTTAAAGAACTCGAAGTGAAAGGAGAAAAAATAAAAGAGGAAGTCTATCAAATCTATAATTGTCAAATGTGCTATGAGTGTGCAAGAATTCTTAGTTGCCCGGCAATACGCCGGACCGTAATCAACGAAAGAGAAACCATGCAAATTGACGAGGATAGATGCATAAAATGTGGCGTATGCTTCAAAATATGTCCCAATGCCGCGATACATAAATCCATCTTCAATGCTTTAGAAAAGGAGGTACCATTCCGTGAAATTTAATGAAACAGATATAGTAAATATTGTTATAACCGGAACTGCTGGACAAGGCGTCATTACCTTGAAAAGATTAATAGAATTTGCTGCTCAAAAAGCTGGAATAAAGCGAGCTTTTGGAAGTGAAATATAAAGCTTAACTCAAGCATATACATTTAATGCATGGGCTCGCTCAGCGAGAAGGAGCAATTTCAAGTCATACTAGATATCAAAAGGAAATTTTTGAAGATGACCGTAAAAATCTTCAATCTCCATTGATCTGTTATGGTGATGCTGATTTATATATATGTTTTGAACCTGTAGAAGCGTTAAGACGAGGGATTTTTGCTTCAAATAAAACGACATTCGTCATTAACACGCGCACAATTCCGCCAATTTTAATTACGGCTGATTTGGAAGAATATCCATCCTTGGAGAAAATCAAAGAGATATTAAAGGGGTATTCTGATGAGGTCTTTTTTATGAATGCAACTGAATTATCGCTTGAAAAATTTAACAGTAATCAGCAAGTTAATATAATCATGTTAGGCTTTGCAATTGCTACAGGAAAAATTCCGTTTATTGAGATTGAACATTATGAGGAAGTAATAAAGGAATGGCTTAGAGATCCTGATGATAATATTCAGGCGTTGCAAATTGGATTAGAAGAAGGTATTAAGATTATAAAGAAAAAGTAAAAAGAGTAGTATTCAATTATTAAGCAGCATTTACTTAAGACCCACTCGTCTTAATCAATTCTTTTTTATAATGCAAAAAAAATATATACAAAAAATGGTATCGGAAATTAATATAACTTTAAAAATTAAGATTTAAGAAAAAGATATGATAGGTTTATCATGCCCTTCTTTTTATATCTAAAATCCCTTTTTTGAGGATGCCCTTTTTATTATATCAACTAATCCTTTCTTTTTTAATTTTTCCATCATTTTTTCTATATCATCTACAGTTTTTCCAGCAATTTCTGCCACCTGCTCGATAGTATTCATACCATCACATATTTTAAGCACTTTAAACTCATCTTGTGTCATCATTCCTAAATGAACGCTCATTGGTGGGATTTCTTTTACAACTATAGGGATTCTAACTTCTCCTGTGGTTGTTGCTGCTGCTTCCATTTCTTCCATACTAGGCGAATCTCCAAAAAAAGCTTTAACACCTGTTACATCGTATTTATCATTGATATAAACGTAAATTGTGTGCTCTTCTCCAGAATTATCTTCTGGATCTTCTGGATCTGGATATATATTTGAATGTTTAAATTCCTTGGTATAAATGCCCATTTCAAGACCATTATAAATTTCCTTTTTATCAATACTCAAAGCAACCATATCCTGACAAATATCGCACCAAGCCCAACACTCAATTAAAGAGAAGTATTTTTTTACCTTATTTTCTGGAATTGTTCATTCACCTTTTTCAAAATTTATTTTAAAAATAAATTAAAATTTAGATTAAAATATCAAAATTAAATTCAATAAATAAATTATGTTGTTAAACAATTTAAAGTTTAATTTCCTTACTCCTAAAACATCTATTTTGAAAGAACAAGTTATCAAAAATAAAAAATAATTAAAGTTATCTTTGATTTTATTTTTCAAGATTAACTATTTATAAATTATTATATCGGTTCTATATGTCTTTAAAAAAAAATACGTGCTTCTGTTGTGGTCGAGCCATAGCGCCTTACGAAGCTGCCGTCCATTTTCCGTGTCCTCAATGTGGAGATGTAACAATATGGCGATGCGAAAGATGTAGAGCGATGGGAAAGACATATAGATGTCTTAAATGCGATTTTGAGGGTCCCTAATATCAGTGAGAGGTTAGATTATGGGAAGAGAATATATCGCATTAATTGATGTTGTTCCTGAAGAGGTTGATCTTGATTTTGAGAAATTTGTTGGTAAGTTGAAAGGTGTATTACCTGATACTTGTGCAATTATTAAATATGATGTGATGCCGGTGGCCTTCGGCTTGAAAAAAGCGAGAGTTCAGGTGCGATATCCTGAGGAATGGGGCGGTACCGACAAAGTAGAAGAACTCTTTGGTCAAGTTGAGGGTATCCAAGGAATAGAAGGAATCGCTTTTTCAAAAGCGTAAAGTAATTCTACTTATATTTATGATTTTATTATTAGTCTTCTTAAAAATATAATTGAGTTTAAAAAAAATAGGTTAAGAAGATTGATAATTTATAATTAAAATTAGCAGTAGCAGTAATATAGGCGAATTTTAGTTGTAGTATTATGCATAAATTCTCTTTATAGCTATAGAATCAGTTTTCCTTTTTGTCCTATGAAAAAATAGAAAAGTTTAAATATACTGTATTTGTATTATAGTCTTTGGATATATAGGTATTGGGATTATAACTTTGAATTACTTGCTCTTGACGAAATTTTATTTTTAAATCAATTAGTCTTCTGCTGACATCGACTAATAATATGGATTAAGAGAAGGACATTTTATTTTTTCATTTTTAAACTAAAATTGGTTATTAACAAAAATGGATGATTTATATAGTTCCTTGGGATATAATTTGCGTATAGTACAGGAATTTTTATCAATTCCTAATGAAAGGTTTAAATTAAAAATGATTTTATATGCTTTATCTATTTCGATCGAAGATAAAATTACAATCTTAGAAAAAATTAAAGCATTTCTTATACCTTTCTCTATGTTTAGAGATATTCAGGAGTTCATGAACTCTACATATGATTATATTCAAAAAACTATTGAGATTACAGGAGGCTCGTTAAACGAATTTGTAAGGATTTTGATAAGAACAGTTATCATGGGTTTTATTCAGGAGTATGTAGATTATGTTAAATTATCTCAAAAAGAAGAAGTTTTTGATTATTTAACAAGGGC
>SDNM01000029.1 GCA_004524385.1 Promethearchaeota archaeon | reverse complement strand
TATTAAGTGGTATTGTCAGATTTTCTAAAAATCCTTTCCATCCTTTAAGAATTCCAACACATTCAACACCGGCATCAAAAGCTTTAAGCATGATACCATATAATACAGAATTTAAGCCAGGGCAGTATACGGCAATCAAGGAGAATCTTGAATATGGCTCCGCCGCCCGTTAAAATTCCAACTTTTTTAATTGTCATTTAAATTTCACTTTTTAACAATTATTCAATATAGATTGATTAACCATTTTCGATTAAAAATATTTTGAAAAAGTCTTATTTTATTCTTAATTTATTTCACTATTTTAAATTTTTATAAAAGTATATTTTGAACTATCTTCAGGGATAATATAACTCCCACCAGTAGGATCAGTAATTTTTAAGGTAAATTCAAGTTGTCCTTTCATGGCTTTTTGTAAATCTTCTAAGGTCTCTCTCATTTCACTTTTTTCAGGATGATTATCATCGAGAGAGTTGTGATATATTTCAACTGCTTGCTCAAATCTGAATAAAATTCCCTCTACATTAGTGTAATAAAAGTCTGCGCTTGGTCCAGGATCAACCTTTAAATCTAATTCAGAAATTTCCAATTTTCCAGTTGGAGATCGATAAATTTTAGATTTAAGATCATTTTCGTTTGACACCGTTAATATCATAAGGCCTGGGTCCATTCTCGTTGTCAATGGGATTATATCATTCGTGTAAAAACCACAATTATTACATTCAAATTTAATAATTAACATTTTATCTTTATCGGGAAGATCATATATAGTTTTAAATAAAACAATGTACCCTTTACTACATGAGGGGCATTTAAAGCTAGTAACTTGTTTTTCCGAATCAAAAACTTTCTCAGACATAAACTCAACAATTGGGTTTTTATAATGCTAACTTAAAAACTTTTACCGAAAAATATTAATAGGATTTGTTTTTAAAATAGATAATACTGTGTTAACTATTTACTATATCAATGATATAAAGTTGTGAACTTATGCTAATTATTAGAAATACCCGAATTTCCAATATTTCCCTTAATCTTAACTTAGTATTATTGTTAGGTATTGTACTTATAGTAGTACAATTATTAGTAATTTTATGAATCAATCAATAAAAATCTGGTTCTCTGGTTTTTTATTGGTTATGTTGACAATAAATATATATATAAAAATCAAAAAAGAATGAAAAATTGATGAAACATGGAAAAAGTTGAAAAGGATATCGTGGAAATAACTTTTCATGGGCGAGGTGGACAGACCTCTGTTACTGGAAGCCAATTATTAGCAGAGTGTGCCTATGAAGAAGGATTTAAAGATACGATAGCAATTCCTATAATAGGAGCGGAAAGAAGGGGTGCTCCTATTTTAGCGTTTACAAAAATTTCTAAAGACAAACCAATTAGGACTTATGATAGTGTTAAGGATCCAGATTATATGTTAATCTTTGATATTTCTCTTTTAGATATTCCACGAGTCTTAGCTACGATAAAAGAGGGAGTTATTATTATAGCTGATAGTGTGGCACCATTAGATAAAAGTAAATTCCCTGACAATGTGAAAGTCTTTATTGTTGATGCTACGGGTATCTGCATTAAGAGAAGTTTTATGCATTCTAGCGGACCAATTTTGAATATTCCGATGTTAGGAGCATTTGGAAAAGTTTCTGGATATTTTGGTTTAGAAGTTATGGAAAAAGTATTAAAGAAGAATTTTGGAGAAGCAAAACTTGAAAAAAATATGAATGTGGCTAAAGATGCTTATGAAAGTGTAAAGGAGGGTTAAAAAATGACGGATACTAAAAAATGGAAAAATATTAATAAATCAAAAGAAGAACGCCCAAAGGTACAAGAATATTCATGTTGGGAAGAATTACCTCCAATCCCTATATCCTTACCAATTGATGGTTCTATAGGAACTACAGGTGATTGGAGAACTTTTAGACCCGTAATCAATCAAGAGGGATGTAATAAATGTGGAATTTGTTGGATGTATTGTCCTGAAGGAACGATAAGGAAACGTGATGATGGTTCCTTTGAAATTGATGTGATATATTGTAAAGGTTGCGGGATCTGCGCAAAAGAATGTCCTACTAATAATATAGAAATGGTAAGGGAGAGTGATATTGAAAAATGACTAAAGTTGAATTAACAGATTTTGTACAGAATAAGGAAACACAGATTATTAAAGGAAATGTTGCGGCTGCAAATGCTGCAAAATCTGCAAGGGTACAAGTTATTTCTGCTTACCCGATTACCCCTCAAACAACAGTAGTAGAAAAACTGTCTGAATTTGTTGATGGAGGATACATGCCAGGAACACAATATATTAAAATGGAAAGTGAGCATTCTGTTATGGCGGCTACAGTTGGCGCTAGTATGGCAGGAACTCGGACTTTCACAGCTACATGTGGTCAGGGACTTTTTTATATGTATGAGATGATTCATTGGGCAGCAGGAGTTAGGTTACCAATAGTAACCGCAATTGTTTCGAGAGGAACTGCACCACCTTGGAATATCTGGGCAGATTTTTCAGATGTTATAAGCTGTCGAGATACTGGATGGATGAGTTCTTTCTGTGCCACTCATCAAGAAATTTATGATGAGATCCTTATGTCCTACAAGGTATGTGAAGATTATGATGTTCTCTTACCCAAATTTGTTGCTTATGGAGGTTTCATATTATCTCATACATCTAAACCAGTTATAATTGAAGACCAAGATAAGGTTGATGGTTATTTACCTGCTCTTCCGGATGAGAAAGGTTGGCCCCACATTTGGGTAGATCCTGAAAGACCTCTTATGCATGGAAATCTCATAATGCCTTCTGGGTTTTATACCGAATTTCGGATGAAATTGCATATTGCTCTATTGGAAGCTAAAGAGAAAATTAAAAACGCTGCAAAGGAATTTGAAAAAGTTTTCGGGAGAAGCTATGGAAATGGCCTAATTCAAGAATATAATATGGATGATGCTGACGTAGCAATGCTGGCCTATGGAGATTTAGCTCTACAAATGGAAGAAGCTGTAGATCAAATTAGAAAAGAAGGATATAAAGTTGGAATGGTTAAATTGAGGCATTTTAGACCCTTTCCAACAGAAGAAATTATAAAACTCGGTAAAAAGGTAAAAGTCCTTGGAGTTATTGATCGAGCTATAGCATTTGGTTCTCAGACAGGAGGTCCAGTTTCTGGTGAAGTTAAAACTGCATTACATGAAACTGAAGGGACAGCAAAAGTGTTCCCCATGATGAATGGAATTGGAGGAAGAGAAGTATCACTTGAACAGCAAAAGAATCAATTAAAGCTTTTGGTTAAATTTAACGAGACTGGAGAGCTCCCAAAGGACATGATTTATGGAACATATTGGGATGGTTTATTGGAGGTGAAGTAAAAATGGTAACATTGAAAAATGTAATTGAAGATGAGATAGCTCTTCAAGAATGGTTTTTACCAGGCAATTCTTGTTGTGCGGGATGTGGGCTTGAAATTGCACTTCGATGGGCGATGAAAGCTTTAGGACCAAATACTGCTATGATAACCCCCGCAAGTTGCTTAAATGTCGTAATAGGATTATGGCCAAAAACAGCGCCTAATTTTTCTCAGTTTAATATGGCATTTGCAGCAGGAGCAGCAGCAGCTACGGGAGTTTCTGCTGCTTTTAAAGCAAAAGATTATAAGTTTCCGGGTCAAGGCTGGGATGAAATGGTTTCTATTTGTTTTGCAGGAGATGGAGGCACAACTGATATTGGAATTCAAGGATTAAGTGGCGCTGCCGAAAGAAATTCAAATATTATATATGTGTGTTATGATAATGAAGCTTATATGAATACGGGAATTCAAAGGTCATCTTCAACTCCTCATGGTGCGCTAACAACTACAACTCCATTTGGTAAAGAAAGATTTAAAAAGAATGTACCCGCTATAATGGCAGCCCATGAAATTCCCTATGTGGCAACTTGCTCTATAAGTGAGCCTTTAGATATATATGAAAAGTTCAAAAAGGCAAAATCAATTGAAGGATGCAAATATATACAAATCTTTGCCCCTTGTCCACCTGGATGGGGGTATTTAGCAGAGGATAGCATTGAAATGGCTAGATTAGCCGTGAAAACAGGATTTTGGATTTTATATGAGATAGTGGACGGAGTTTTAACACTTTCTAAAAAAAGCAAATCCTTAGTTGATCCTTCAAAAAGACTCCCTATCATTGAATATGTTTCAAAACAAAAGCGATTCGCAGGAATTTCCGAAAAAACTTTAATAGAGATTCAAGAGCGCATAGACAATGATTGGGAAAAAATTGTAGATCAATTAGAATGTCAATCTAAATAATTTAAAATTTTTTTATTTTTAATTTACCTTAATTGAATTCTATGGGATTTTTAGTAAAGGTTTCAGGTAAGAGATTAGAGGATATTCAGGTATTTCTTGAAGAAGCTGCTGATATTATTATATCTGGAGGTCTTCTAGGATTCCCAACAAATAGTGTTTATGGTCTTGGTGGAGATCCTTTAAATTTAGATTTAATTGAAAGGTTATATAAGATAAAATTTCGAGATCGGAATAAAGGATTTTTATTATTGGTTTCTGATATTGAAGAAGCGCATAAAATCGCTGAATTCAACGAAATTGCTAATCTCTTAGCTGAAAGATTTTGGCCAGGTCAATTAACATTAATCTTGAATAGAAAAGAGCCAAATATTATTCCATTAGAAGTATCTGCAAATCGAAATACAATAGGACTACGTGTACCAGAGAATGAAATTCTCTTAAAAATTTTACAAATTTTAAAATCTAAAGGGCATTTTGGAGGAATTATTGGAACCTCAGCAAATTACTCGGGAGAGCCCCCCTCTATAAGTGGTGAAGAAATAGCTAAAAAGTTTTTAATGTCTATTGACTTTATAATTGATGGAGGCAAGTCTGAATCTAAAGTTCCTACTACAATAGTGGATTGTACGACTGAAACATTAAAATTTTTAAGAATGGGGAAATTATCTGAAGAGGAAATAAAAAATAAATTATCAAATGATTAAAATCAGAGATAGAGTTGAATTTAAGTGAAAAATTTTAATCTATTAGTGTCATCTTCGAGATATAATGAAACAAATGCTAAGGCGGAGTTATGGTTTACTTTATTGATTTGTGGAGATAAATATCCTATAATTTTAGATTTAGAATTTTCTGGATTAATCACAGCTTTAACAAGTTTAAATGCGAAAGATGTAATTCAAAAAATAAAAAATATTTTGAATAGTGATCCAAACTTTTTTCAATATATTTTAAAAATAATTCCAATAGATTTTGTGTGCGAAACAAAAGTTAATGTTATAAAACAAATCATTCAACAAAATTACAATAGTTTTATTGATAAAAATGATACTTTCAGAATAAGTTTAAAGAGAAGAAATCACGAATCTATTAAAAGAAATAACTTCATTGATATTATCGCAGAAAATATTAATAATAAAGTCGACCTTGAGAATCCTAATAAAATAATAAATATAGAAATTTTAGGAAATAGTTGCGGAATTACTTTTCTAAAACCTAACGATATCTTAAAATTTAAATGTAAAACATCTTTGGATTAGAATTAGAAATTATGGAAAAATTAAATAATTTTTTCGATAATCTTTTCAAAATAGTACCGGGGGGAGTATTTGGATTACTTTCTATCTCTATAGGAATTTCTATTGACATTATTGGTCTTATCATCTCAGGTTATAGCATTTATACGCATTCTGTAAGTTCTTTAGGTATTATTCCTGGTCCCGTGGGATTGTTATTTAATATTGGATTGATCTTTTCTGGTATATTTGCTGTCATATTTGATATATATTTATGCAAAATAATTAGTCGCGAATTTGCTGATGAAAAAGCAATAAAATTAATAGTCGCAATCTCTGTTATTTCTAGCTTTTCGTTGTTACTTGTTGGTGTTTTTCCCCTAAGTCAAGAGAGTTATACAATATTTGTTTTACATTTAGTTTTTGCCTTTACAGCATTTATAGGCGGATTAATATTTATTTTCGTTTACAGTTTGTTTATGTTAAAAGATCCTAAATTTTTGAAAATATTAGCTTATAGTGGATTTGTAGTGTGTGGATTTTTTGCATTATACTTATTTACACAACTTCCTATAGCAGAATGGCTGGCTGTTTTTGCGATTATCTTATGGACATTAATTAATGCATCATATATGATCTATAAAAAAATTTGAAAAACATGTAGATTTAAAATTAAAAATGGAATCTCTTTAAACTAATCTGTTTTAATTTTTTCTAAGCTTAAGAAGGCCATTTTTTCACAAATTAAATCGTATACCGCTAAAAATAAGTTATTAAGATTAGTTTCGATTAGATCATTATTAAATTCTTTTACTCCGTAAGAGTTTAATACAGAATTAATTTGATTATCAGAGATTTCGAAATAAGACTTGATTTGATTAAATTTTTCAACACTCTGGTCATTTATAGTTAGTTCGATTTCATTTGCTCCCAATGATTGTAATATTTCCTCATTAATTTTATTTAGATTGTTCTCGTTTGATATTATGACATAAGTGATTAACTTATCTGACTTTAAATTAATTCCAAATGCTTCAAGTGCATTTTTAATTTGCCTTTTAGTTGCTAAATACAATAATAATTCAATATTTTTTCTTTTTGAAATATTAGTTTTATCAGTAAAAGCCTTTTGTGTGTAATAGCATGCTGTAAAAATATGGTCCTGATTTAAAATATACTTATCGGAAAAAAATTGTAGTACTGAATTTTTATGTTCATTTTGAATTTTTTCTGTTAAGTTAAGTATAAAATCTAATTTAGTGTCAAAGATCCTTATTTGATTAATTCCTACTAAGTATTTTAAGTTCAAATCACTAATATAAAATTTTTTTACAATCATAATATCTCAATTTTAAAATCTAAACTGGTAAGGTAAAATGTAACCATTCTGGCATTACTCCAAATTGAATTCGAACGAATATTATAAGTATTAGAAGTATAAATAAATAAATCGTAAATAGCCAATCTTTTATTGAATATTTTATAGTGTAATAATATGAGCGATTTTTAGTACTTCCAAAAGCTCTTGATTCTAGAGCTTCGGCCACATTAAAAGCTCTCTTTATTGAACATATTATTAGTGGAACCAATAAAGGGAAAAGGTTTTTTATTTGATTTATTAGACCTTTTTGTTGCATTTCATAACCTCTACTTTGTTGGGCATCTATAATATTTTGCGCTTCTATTGCGATAGTAGGGACAAATCTAAAAGCTAATGAGAAAGAAAAAGCATATGGATATGGTACTTTCATAGATATTAAAGAAAGTGCTAAATCATTAGGATGGGTCGTTAAAAAAAATATTGAGAAAGCTGTAATCATAATACATATTCTAAGTATCATTGCTATAGCGTAAGACAATGATAAGAAGTAAGTATTTAGAACAATGATTAAAAGTATCATAAATGAGAGCCCACGAATGCTTTTAATCCACTCTTTTACCATTCTGCCTAGAAAGATTAAAGGAATCAAACTTAAAAATATTAAAAACAATGGTACGATGTCCACAAATAGCAAACCACTAATAGAATACACAATAGCACATAATAATTTTGCTCTAGGATCGAAATTATGGACTAATGTATTTTTTTTTTGAAATTTGAACGCTTGGAGAAATTCTAAGGACATTTTGCTATTTTCACCCTAGACTTTTGTGGATTTGTTTTTTAAATAATTTGTAAGAAAATGGGTCATTTCACTTTTAGAATTTATGTCTTCTGGGCATTGAATTCCCATTTCGTTTAACGCTATATTAAGCTGTCGTATTTGTGGTAATACTAAAGAGGATGTATCGACTAAAAATTTGTTGGTTAATACCGCCGGGGTTAGCCCATCAGCAACAATACGTCCTCCTGCCATTAATATTGTCCGAGGGATATATTCTATTGCGAATTCTATATTATGGGTGACTATTATAATAGTTTTTCCTCTATCTTTTTCTTTATTAATTAAATTAACAAAGAAGTCGATTTCTTTAGCGTCTTGACCTAAAGTAGGCTCATCAAATACTAATATCTCCGGATCCCTACAAAATATTGATGCTAGTGCTAATTTTTTTGTTTCTCCACCTGATAGATTTAGAGGGGATCTCTCCTTATATTTTTTTAAATTAAATCTGTTTAAAACATCATTAGTTCTATTTTGGATTTCTTCTTTACTTAGATTAAGACTTTTTAAGGAAAATTTTATTTCTTCTTCAACAGTATTAGAGAAAACTTGATGATATGGATTTTGAAAAATAATTCCTACTTTTTTAGATGTTGTACCTATATTTTTAGCCTTAATATTTTCGCCATCGATATAAACATTGCCTTTTAATGGCCTAATAAGACCATTTAACGTCCTAATTAGTGTAGTTTTACCAGCTCCATTCATTCCCATAATTCCAATTAATTCCCCTTTGTAAATATTCAGGTTAATGTGTTTTAAAGCCACAGTTCTATTTGGGTAAGTGTAATCCACATCTTTTACTAAAATTATAGGTAATTCTTCAGACATATAGATCATCGTTTATATTTAATTCAGACTTTTAAGATATTTTATAGTGGCGAGAATAGAAGTCGGAATCTTTTCATTATAGAGTTTTTCTTTTTTCAATTGGTTAAATATTGAATATATAACTGGTTTATTTATTATTTGATTTTGAAAGTTATCTTTATTGATTACATTATCTTTAGTATCATGCTCAAGGATTTTACCTTCCGAAATTAAGATAATTTCATCAGCTACAGGTATAACCAAATCCATGCGATGTTCACTAATTATGATGGTAGTTCCTTTCTCAGTTTGAATTTTTTTTAGTAATTTAATTATTTTTTTGGCCATCATTGGATCTAGCAGTGAAGAGGGCTCATCCAATATAAGAACCTGGGGTTCTAATACTAAGATTGATGCAATAGCAACTCGTTGTTGTTCTCCACCGCTTAATTCAAAAGGAGCTCTATCTAATAGATGTTCAATTTCAGTTAATTGGATAACCTCTTTAATTTTTTTATTCATTTCTTCACGAGGCACTCCTAGATTCTCCATTCCAAATGCAATTTCGTGTTCTACATTCATTGAAATTAATTGGTTCTCAGGATTCTGAAACACAATCCCTACTTCCGTAGATAAATCAGGTATAGGTGTTTCAACTGTATCTTTTCCATTTACTTCTACACTTCCTTTGTAAAATCCGGCATAAAATTGTGGAATTAGCCCATTCATACTTCTAATTAAAGTGGTTTTACCTGAACCAGTAGCTCCTGCTAGAAGAATGAATTTATTTTGTTCAATCTTTAAATTAATAGTATTTAACTGGTAAGTCTCGTTTTTCTTGTACCGGAATGAAAAATTATTATATTTTATTAAACTCATAGAGAATTGACGTTTTCTTGATGTGAATATAAATTATATTATTTACTTAAAGATTGCTTAACTTTTTTAATTAGTATAGCTAATAATTCTTCTAATCCTTCTTTACCATGTATAGCGGCTGCGCCATCATGGCCACCTCCAGATATTTCATCATCAGACAAATCCTCTAAAATTTTACCTAAATGTAAGCCAGTTTTCAAACAAACATATTTTTTTGCTCTCGTACTGATTCTATACCCCGATTTTTTCTCTGAATATGCAACACTTACATCAAAACCTATTTTAATTAATGAAGAAGCTACGCTTGCCTCAAAACTTCCAACATTAGTTATTCCTATTAACCAATTCCCTTCCTGAATTAACTGAACTCTTTGTAATGCTTTTATTTTTGCTATTTTTTCGGGAATTGTTTTATCATTCTTTAATGTTGATAGGATTTCTTGATAATCTAATTGATTACTTAATAATTTTGAAATTCGCAATATTGTATCATTATTTCCATGCTTAAAAAACCCAGAATCAGTTAAAATTGCAGCAATGAGAATATATTTGTAGGGTAGCGTTAATTCTACATTATAATATTCACATAATTCATATATAATTTCTGCAGTTGAACTATATTTATCGTCTATAATTTTCAAAGATATATTCCTTTTATTATTCTTTTTCAAATTTAAATGATGGTCAATAAAGATAATTGGAATTTCCGAACTATTAATATCTGGAATTGCCACTTGGTCTAGATTATTTGTATCTAAAATTAAAAATATGTCAATTTTTAAAGTTTTAAACTCAATTT
>SDNM01000028.1 GCA_004524385.1 Promethearchaeota archaeon | reverse complement strand
TCCAAGTTTTCTTATTAATAATTTAGATCAACTTATTAATATTTTTAAGTTAAAGAAAGTGTATCAGTTCTTACACATTCCAATTCAATCTGGGAGTAATAAAATCCTTGAAAAAATGCAAAGACCTTATTTAATTTCGGATATAATTGAACCAATCGATATTTTAAGAAGTGAATTTCCATCATTATCTATCTCGACAGATATAATATGTGGATTTCCTGGTGAATCGGAATATGATTTCCATCGAACAATAAATCTAATTAAATGGCTCAAGCCAGAGATCTTGAATATCTCAAAATTCACAGGACGCCCCGGTACTAAAGCAAAAAAGATGAAACAATTGGATAGTAGACTTATAAAAGAACGTTCAATTCGATTATCGAGAATTTTTAGAAATAGTCTATCAACACTTAATAAAAAGTGGATAGGTTGGGAAGGTCAAGTCTTAGTTTTACATGAAGGCTCTACAGAAAATCAGGCTTTTGGTAGAAATTTTGCATATAAAAATGTCTTTATCAATGAGTATAAGGATAATTTTGGAAAATTTCTTAATATTAAAATTTATAAAATTGATGGTTTTAACTTGTATGGTAAAATTAAATAAAAGAAAGGATTGTATTATTACTGGATTTTCCTAGTCAGGAAAGCCATAATCAATTTATTTAAGATTCAATCTCTCTAATAATCCCGTCAATCTTGCGCGGTGGAATCTAACGCCAATATCATCAGGCTTAGCTCCCATTGCTAATGCAAATAATTCGGTTATATACAATATTGGTAAACCGAACTTCCCTCCAGATACACCTTCTGCTTTTTTCTGATTCGAGTCTAATTGTTGAAAACAGGCTGGACATATAACAACAAATGCTTCAGCTCCCGCATTAATAGCACTTTGAAGTTTATTTGCTAATATTTGCATAGAAGGTTCTTCTTCAGCATTACCAACACCACTTCCACAACAAAGAGTTTCTTCATCATAATCTACAGGTGTTGCACCAGTAGCGGCAGCTAGTTCTCTTAATTTGACGGGTTTCATAGGATCATCTGTCTGTAATTTTTCAGAAGGTCTCATATAATGGCAGCCTGTATGACACGCAACCTTAAGCCCAGAAAAATCAACTGTAAAATGTTCTTTTATTTTTTCAGGACCATAATTATGTAATACTTCAACAAAATGCCATACATTAATATTTCCTTTAAATTCGCGCCCAACTGTTTTTAAGAGATTATTTATTTTTTCTCGCTCGTGATCATCTTCCTTTAATTCTTCATTGACCAATTTAAGTGTTTGAAAACATCCATTACATAGAGAAACTATATCTTTTTCCTCTGCCTCCGCAATTGTAAGGTTCCTTGCACCCATTGTCATCCAACTCAAATGATCCGTCGAATTAAATCCAACTGGATCAGGACAACACGCAAATGCTCCCTCGGAGGTCTTTATTCCAAGTTTATCAAATACTAAGCGCGCTGAGGCTTCTATAAATGGGATTCTGTTTCCTATAACACATCCTTGAAAAAGTTTATATTCATCTACTTTAGCCATTCTTATTATCCATCCTTCATTTAGAATGTTATATTTTTTTATTAATTAGGTTTATATTGAATTTATTAAAAAATTTGTTAAAGTTATAAATTATCATCATAGAAATTAAGCATTAAGATAGAGTCGAATAAAAAAAAAAAAAAGAATCGTTAAATTTTTAAATATTAATCCTTCTTGAAAGTTCTTCGGGCTAAAATTGTTAGAATTACTCCAAGCAGTCCATATCCGCCGTTAATTAGCGCGTAGATTATGGCTAATACTCCAGCCATAAAGCTTGAAATTATAAATATGATTAATCCAATCAGTCCCATCCCTGCCCCGAGACCAATGATGAATTTTCCAAGTCCGATCTTATCCCTAGTGACTAAAATTACTCCAATAATCACAGCAACGCCTCCAAGAGCAGCGATGATTGCAAAAATAGTCAAAACTATTGATAATGCTAATGCTACTTCTTCACCAAGAAGATCCGAGGCTATACCGAATACCAAAGCAAAAAATGAGATGCTTCCCACAGCAGAGCTTATAATCATTAGGATGCCACCTAAAATACATAAAAGAACCCACTTTTTTTCTACTGCCATTTTTTTCCTCTTTACCATTTTAAGTTAAATTTTTTTTTTAAATTAATAATCATCTTAATTATATTTTGAAATAAAAAGACTTTGATTATAACTTAAATAAAAAAAGTCTTCATTTTTTTCTAAGTGATTTTTTACATTCATTTTTTTTAAGATATGGAGATTTAAGAGGTTATAATTCTTTCTGGATGAGTAAATATATTCATTCTTGCTCCCCTCACAAATCCTATTAATGTAATTCCGTAAGCAAAAGCTAATCGAATTCCGGATTCGATCGCTGCTGATAGTGAGGCGACAATAGGAATTTTTGCTCTTATTGCCTTTAGAACAGAATCTCCCGTTAATCTTCCGGTTGTTGTGAGAAATACATTGTTAAAAGTTAATTTTTCTGATATTATTTCTCCTATTACTTTGTCGATTGCATTATGTCTTCCAATATCTTCTTTAATGCTTAATATTTTTCCATCTAAATCAAAGATCGCCGCTCCATGACATCCTCCCGTTTCTTTAAACAATACAGTTTCTTTTTGCATTTGTTTTATACTAGAAAATATAATTTCAGAGTGAAGCTTTAAATTATCTTTGGATTTAAGAGATATTTTAGTGTTATCTAAAGTTTTTTTGATGACATTTCGCCAAGGCGATGATATACCACAAGTAGTATCAATTACACGACTTACGGGATTAATGTCAAGATCTTGTATATTAAAATTAATGGAATCGTTTAAATCAATGAATATCTGATTATCCAATTCATCTATTTTAATTTCTCTAATATCACCAATCGAATTTATGATACCAATGAAATATAAAAAACCTATGGCTAGCTCTCTCAAATCTTTTGGAAGACAGATAATATTTACTAGAGGTTCAGAATTAACAATTATATCAATAGGACTTTCAACAAGAACAATATCTTGTGTATTCTCTTTTTCAGATTTCTTAATTCTTGTGATATTTACAGAGCGTTTAAACAAAAATAGTCCCTAATTTAACTATTCTTAATATTATAATTTATCAAATTATGAATATTAAAGCAGTCAATATTTTAATTATAACTATTTGAATTTAAAAATCAGGTAAAAAAAATGAGTAAGGAAATATTATGCTGCAATATACAATCTGCCATTAGTTTCTTTTTTGGTTGCATGATCCCCGCTATATTCAATAAATTTTCCTTTAATAACATCGCCGTTTGGAAGTGTTATTTCGTTAATCTCTCCCATTTTTTTAAAAGAAGGAAGTTTTCTTGAAACTTTACCTTTAATGACTATTGTTCCCCAAGCTTGATCTGCTCCAGCGCAGCGATCGACATCACCCTCAACTATTATAGTACCTCCGTGATTGTGAATTCCTAAAAATGAAGCAGCTCCACCACATATTAACATAGGAAATTTTTTAGCTCCTTTTGAACTTCTTGCCCATAACATAGATTCGTGTCCTACCTTTCCTTTTACTTTAATAAGACCATTCTCCATACCTTTCCAATATCCTCGATAAGCAGATCCTATATAATTTCCCGCATCTCCTGTTATTTCTAATTCTCCACCTTTTAGCATCGCTCCTGCCCAATCATCTGCATTTCCATTTATTAAAATCTTACCTCCTCCCATTTGATTTCCAACGTGCATACCTACATTTCCATTTATTATAATTTCTCCACTCGTCATTTTTTCCCCTATTCTCTTAATATTAGAAAGATCACCTTCAATAATTATTTTTAAATCATTGATTTCACTTGATTCCCCCGAAACATCAAAATAATCACCTATTTTTTCCTTCTCTTTTCCATGATATACAATTAATCCTTTAATTTCATTAATATTTTTACCAGCAAAATTATCAGGAGTAATCGATTCTGCTTCTAATGGGACGTTTGGTTGTTTTTTTAATTTTAATTTGACTTGGGTCACTTTTTTACTCCCCCTTTTTTTCTTTCACTTTCTCTATAAGTCTTTCTAATATCTCTCTATCAGTTAATAAACCATTTGGAGCGTCCTTAACTTTTCTTAATCTAAGAGGAATGCTATCCATACGATAAGCTGTGCCTTCACATTCAATTCCAGCATATGCAGGTGGCAAAATAATATCAGCATTTACGGAAGTGGGTGTTTCATGAGGTTCTATTGCAATTAGAGGATGCTTAAACATATTTTTTACGGAGGCAGCAGGAAAATTACTAGCCGGATCAGTAGAAACCATCAAAGATGCATCAACTTGGTCTTTTAAAAGCAATTCAACTGAAGAAAATTCTCCTGGGTTATATCTGGGATATCCTCTTGAAAAGTCGATTGAAAAAGGATAACCAGTAATCCATGTAAACACTTGATTTGCTCCCGTAACATTATAATGTCCACGCATTGGAGTTATTAAGAATTTAGTATGGTCGTTTAATTCCCTTGTTAGACATATGGCCGCATCTATATTTCGATGGTGAGCTAAAGACTGTGTTAATCCCATCCCAAAGAAAATAACACCAAAATTACAAGATTTTACTTTATCTGCCAATTCTTTAATATTTTCCATCGAAACTCCTGCTACTTCTTTCTCATCCAATTCTACTCCTCTAAGTATAGCTCTAATTGCGTTCAATAACCCATAATCCTCGCTTGGATTCACTTGAATAAATAAATCTGCAATTTGAGCAGTATGTGTATTTCGAGGATCTATGACAACAATAAATCTGTCGTTTCTTCCATCTTTTCTAAAATAACCCCTGACAAATTCGCTATATCTACTGAGATGTCTTGGATGAGCGTGAACTGGATTACAACCCCAAAATATTACTAAATCAGCTCTATTTTTATATTCCCCTAAAGTTGATGTTGGAACTCCTACATCCTGTTCAGCTAATATAGTGGGACCATGACAAACAGATGCTGTATTATCTAAAATCGCTCCAAGTATTTCTGCTAATTCAACACCTTTACTCTGGGCTTCGCATTCTGTACTTGAAAATCCATAAAGTAAAGGTCTTTTTGCCTTAACTAAAATATCTGCAGCTTTATCAAGTGCTTCATCCCAAGAAGCTTCTTTAAAAGAACCATTTACTTTAATTAAAGGTGTCTTATATCTATGCTCACTTGGATTAGAAGCAAAAAACTTTTTTGTCCCTATTTGACATCCATTTCTAACTTCTGTAATCTTATTATCAACTACATCTACTTCAAGATCATCGCAAAGCGTTCCACAAAAGGGACAAACAACATCATAAACAGTTTTTATTTTTCTTACTGCCATTTTTTATACCTCAATTAATGTTTTAATTAATTCTAATGCGCCTAAAACTTTTCCATCTTTTACTACTTGTACTTTTGCTTTCATTCCTTTATAAGTTGGAGTTCCGCAAGATTGAGAATCCGGATTAACAACTTGATTTGCCCAAGGACCCATTGGGATAAAAATTATTCCTGGATGAGGTCCTTCCTCTGAGATGGTTGAATATACAATAACCTCGCCAAAATCGGTTGAAACTTTAACTGGTGTGCCAGAAATAATATCTAATTTCTTAAAATCTTCATGATCAAATGTACAAATTGCTGCTGCTCGGACATTTTCTTTAGTAGTCTTTCCGCCTTCTAAGGCAACGCCTTGATTAATTGTCCGGCCTGTTAATAATATCAAATTCTCTAAACTCATTTCTTCTCTTCGCTCCATTTTAATGTTTTTAATTTTTGTATAAGATTCGGCCAGAATGGGTCTTTAAATTCTCCGGAATATTTAACATCCGTAATTTCTAATTTTATTGCTCCTGTTGGGCAGCCATTATCGCAAGCTCCACAAAATACACATTTTTCATCATCCACAACAACGTTAGGTACTCTTTCCCAACCTTTCTTATCAGATTTGGATGGTACTGTAATTGCTTCTGATGGACAAACTTCTGCGCACGTCTGACATCCGCCAGGACACTCTTCATCAACTATACTAATTTTACCATCAGTATATTGCTTTACAACTCTCCCACTGTCTAATTTTTTAGCCTCAAAATCAAGTTTAGGAACTGCTTTTTCTTTTACTAAGGTTAGATCATCTAAGTTAACTTCTTCTCCATTTATTTTCAGAGTTAATGCGCTAAATGGACACATATAAACGCATGTGCCGCACATTACGCAAGCGTTTGGGTCGTAGACTTCTGGAATTATATCTTCCGTAGTTGGAAAACGTTTAGAAGCTCCAACTGGCCCACGTGAAATAGCTTCTTTAGGACAAACTCTTGCGCAAGTCCCACAGCCAACACATTTTTCTCTATTGAGAATTAATTCTAAACTTTCAGTAAGATATTGAACTTTTACATGTTCTTCTTTTTCGCTAATTATTCTTGATATTTTAGGAAACGACATTTTTATTCCCTCACTTAACTTCTAAGACTTCTATTTGAATAGCTGATTGAGGACAGCACTCAATACATACACCACAGCCATCACAATTAGGATTCCTATTTTCTATATAAATAGGAAAAGCAATTCCATTTTTTACTAATATGACTGCATTTTCTTCATCTAATTGTCCCATTTCTTTTAATAAATTAAAATTAATTGGACAAGAAACTACACAAACATTACATCCCGTACATAGGTTTTTGTTAATTTTAAGCTTAAAAATTTGCATGTTTTTATCCCATTAGGACTTAAACGATTAATTTATGAAAATTAAAAATGTATAAACTTAATTCATTAAATAAGAAATGCTATAAAAAATTTGTTATAGGATTTCTTAAGCTATAACCTATTTATCATTCCAACTAATTATAATAAAAACTTATGCAACAGAATAGAAAAAATTATTACTTTTTATTTTACGAAAAAATGTTTATTTATATATTTGAATTTAATAATTTTAAATATAAATTAAAAATTTAACAGATATATTAAAGTGAGGTATAAGAATATTGAATTTATTACAAATTGTTAATGGATTATCTAGTCTTATTCTTGTTGTAATATTTATAGTTGTAGGAATAAGCATAGCTCTTAAATATAAAAAAACAAAAGAAAGAATGTATCTTTTTTTTGGTATAACATGGATTGGAGTGGTTGAAGCATATATTGCAGTCTCAATATCGTTTATAGTTGCACTTTTTAATAACGATGGACTCCCTGAACCAATTTATTTTCTAGTAGGAATCTCTTTTTATCCCGTTTCAACATTAATCTGGATTACAGCATTTACTGATATTATTTATAAAAAAGCACAAAAAATTTTTCAATTGATATTTATCATCATAGGAACCGTGTTTGAAATTATTTTCTTTTCTTTACTTTTTACAGCGCCATCTCTTATTGGTACTTTATTAAGCCCAGTTGATTCTGAATATGGATTAGTTGTTAGAATTTACATTTATTTCTCATTAGTCGTTATTTTTTTTACTGGAATAATTTTTGCTATCTATTCGATAAAGTCTAATAATCCAGAATATAGATTAAGAGGTATTTTTATAATTATAACTCTAATTACTTTTGTAATTGGAGCAATCCTAGACACTTTAGAGCTTGATCTTATTTTCCTAACCTTAGTTAGATTAATAATGATTTCAAGTGCAGTAGAGTTCTATATCGCTTTTGTTATGCCTAAATGGGTAAAGAAACTTTTTCTTAAGGAAAGTTAATAAAGCATTTTATTAATTTTTCTATTTTTTTCTTTTACATTTTTCCTAACCGCTAACAAATAGTACAGAAAAAATGCTTGAATTTTTAAATTCAAAATGGAAAAAATTAAAGAGGTGAATTGAAAGTTTATTAACTCATCTTCTTTCAGTAATTACATCAATTAAAGAAAGAGGTATATTTATGAGATTATTTTTATTATCCTCTAATACTACAATATCATCTTCAGTGATAGATTTAACAACTCCCGCAAATTCTATATTAATTCCTCTTATATATACATAAACTCCATTATTCACTAATTTCTCAATTAAATTTTTTGGAATCATTTTTATTCTAACTTCTAATATTTTATTTTAATAATTATTTATTGTCTTCTTTCTTAAAATTTTTTAAGCTTATAGTTTAGCGTTAAATAGTTGTTATTAGAAAAAAAAAATATAAAATTTAATATTCATTTGGCATTTTCTTAAGCTCTGCGAGAGAGAACACTGGTCCGTCCACGCATACAAATTTATTGCCGATATTACATCTTCCGCATTTTCCAATGCCACATTTCATTCTCATTTCTAAGGAATTTAAGATTTGCTCGTCTTTCCACCCTAATTCTACTAATTCCGCCACGGCAGTTCTAATCATGATGGGAGGACCGCAGATTATCGCCACAGCATTCTCTGGAGAAGGCGCAACCTCCTTAACTATAGCCGCAACAAATCCTACCTTGCGAGTCCATCCTTCCTCTTCGCGATCAATGGTTAAAACTACGTTAATATCGTCCCGTTTATCCCACTCTTCTAATACATCTTGATAAAGAACTTCTCCGGAATCACGATTTCCGTAAATCACCGTAATATCTTTATAATCCTTTCGATATTTCTCATCCAGAACATATAACACGAGAGAACGTAATGTAGAAAATGCAAACCCTCCGCCAATTACCACAATATTTTTCCCTTTCATATCTTCCATAGGCCAGCCGTTTCCGCAAGGACCTCTTATCCCTACAGTATCTCCCACTTCGCAATTATGAAATCCTGAGGTCACCGTGCCCATTTTTTTTATGGTGAATTTTATAGTTCCCTCTTCCGTGGGAGACGAGGCAATCCCTATGGGACATTCACCTTTCCCTATAAGACTAATTTCCGCAAATTGTCCAGGGATGTAAGCAAAATTCTTATAATCCTCTTCTTTTTTGAATTTTAATTCGATTGTTTTTATATCATTCACTTTATTTTCGGAAGTGATTGATACCACTTCAGTTAACATGGGAATGTATGGATTAGGCAACTGCTTTCTCATCCTCCTCTTTTTCAATTTCAAGTATTTTATCAATTATTATTCTGAGCTCATTATTTACCGGACACGCTTGAATGCATCTACCGCAGCCAACACAGCCTAAGCAGTTATAATTTTCGGGATAATAGCTGAATTTATGCATAATTCGGTTTCGGCATCGTTGTATTTTATCCGGTCGAGGATTATGACCGCTTGTTTCAAGCGTATAAAGACAAGATTGACAAGTATCCCAAATCCTTATTCTTCGTCCCCGATTATTATACTTATCATTTTCTTCGATAACATCAAAGCAAGTACATGTAGGACACAAAAAAGTACATGAGCCACAGCCAATACAACTCTCACTAATTTCCTCCCATACTGGGTTTTCGAAATTTTCGCCTAACACTTTGGTCACTAAATCAAAATTAAATTTCGTGGTAAAGGATTCTTCGGCTTGTTTTGCTAATTCTTCGGATTTTTTCACGTCAGCCTCCTTCGCATCCGAAAGCCAAGATAACTTCTGCATTATCTCTTTTCCCTTATCACTTATTCCTTCGACTAAGTATTTATCTCCTAAATCGGTAAGAAATAAATCTATATAATCTTTTTGAAAGGGATGACCCCCAACGGAGGTACAGAAACACGTAGTTCTTGGAGAATTACACCCCATCCCAATGATAGTGGTATTTTCTTTCTTTTTTAAGTAAATTTCATCCTCCCAATTTCCATGTGCTTTAAAAAAATTCCCAACTAACTCAAAACTATAGGCATCGCAAGGGCGGACTCCAAAAAGCAAGATTTTTTCATCGAGATCTTGTCTATCTATAATCTCTACATCTTTTCCATCAAGTTTATATTCGAAAAGCACTTCCATTTGTGGAAATAAGACTTCTTTTGGGGGTATTTTTGAATTCAGATAATCTAATTCAATCTGGTCTGAATTGGAAATCTTTTTAAAAACGATATTACCCTTTTCCTTCACTGGTGCATAGATATTATATTCCTCGGATAATTCGATATATAACTTGGCTATTTGATCTTTTTGTAATATTTTTTGTTCCATCTTATAATCACCTATATTAGTTAATCCTCCTCTAACATAAATTCTTCTGAATCTTCCATTTTAAAGTCCATCATCGGAGGTAATCTCTCCGGATCAAGTCCAGAAGTAAAATCAAATCTTTCTTTAACAATTTTTTCTAATTTTCTTGTTATTAAATTTAAAT
>SDNM01000027.1 GCA_004524385.1 Promethearchaeota archaeon | reverse complement strand
ATTAATACCAAAATAATACTAATAATTAGCAGGATTTGTCTATTTGTGACAAAATTAAATTGCTGTTTTACTGACAAAACTAGATTGCTACTAACAGCAAAAGACAAAAAAAAATAAAAAAAAAAAGATTGTAAAAATTATTTAAATTTCTACATATTTATGATTGTTTCACTTTCAAAAATTAAATCAATTATCTTAGAATTATCAACTAATTTAATTTTATCTGAAATGAAGTTGGATAACCCACGTGTATCTATATGCTCTTTGCATGCGGAAATCTTCTTGTTTTGATTAAGCGCTTGTGTTACTGTTTTATTAGATTTATTAGCGAAATAGACAGCATTTTGAAGTAGTAGAATTGTTACATCGTCGTCATCTGTGTGTTCCATTGCGAGTTCTACACCTGTGATATCCTCACCTGTAATAAAATATAACACTTTTTTTCCCATCTTTTTCAATCCTCCTAAAATGGTATGGTTACAGTTGAATTCGCAATTATATCTAATATTTCTTGATGTTCCTTTATTTCAACATCATCTATTAAATCGTCCTTAGTAAGACCACGTTCATCAAGAGATTTTTTATCAATCAGAATATCTAAATCTATGTTTCTAATAAATTCTATGTGCATGGAGTACATTGTTTTATCTACGTCTTTGATAAATGCAAATACAGCATCATTAATGACGACAGTTATTGGGTCAAAATCAGCGCTTACGGCAACTGTCATTCTTAATCCTTCAACAGGATAAAGTGTACCGTGAGGAGGTTGCCGCAAAAGGATAACTATATTTTTTTCTTCGGACATTTTATATCACCTTTAACAAATTACTATTAATCTATCTGTTTCTTCAATAATTTTCGCAAGATCAGGTGTTCCAGCTCGTTTTACATCGCCACATTCCCTTTTTAAACAATTTTTCATTGTTCCTCTTACTAAGAGGCATAAATTGCATAATCTTATGGTTGCTCCTTTTGTGAGTATCTCTCTAAATCCTTCCTCGATATTGAAGATGCCTTCAATTTTCTTTTGGTTATCCAAAAGTGCATTGACCGCATCCATATAGCAAAAAATACGAACTTCATGTCCTTTATCTAATGCTGCATTTGATAGCTTAACAACCGTCTCAGAAGCTTGTTTCTGATAAGGTCCGTCAAAAAAGAGTATCCCTAATCGAGCCATTTGTTTATTTTCAACTCCAATTCTTAATCTTCGTTTCTCATAAACAGTATATAGGTCATAACCCAGCAGCCTAAGATGATACAAATTCCTACAACTAAACTACCTACTGAACCCATAGGAATTCCACTTAAGAAGTTCCCGACATTACATCCTGCAGCGAGCACTGCTCCAAATCCCATAAGAAATCCACCGATAGCTTGTTTCACTAATGTCATTGCATCTTTTGGAACTCTTATTTTAAATTCTTTTGAAATGACAGCTGCGATAAATGCTCCTACGACAATACCTATAACCAAAAATAAATCCCAAGAGGGAACAAACAAAAGCAAGTCACCCCAGCCCTTAGTAATGCCCATTGGGTAATTTCTTTGAGCTATATATGCGGAAACAATCCATGCAACAGTGTTCAAAACACCAATAGCTAATCCAGCTACCCACCAAGGATAAGGTGTTTTAAACATTTTGTTTCCAATATTGCTAAAATCTAAAATAGACTCGTTAGCTGACTTTTTCTCCTTTAAAGATGGTAATAACTCTTTAAAAGTAAAAATAGCTATCACGACAATCCCAATTATGAGCATTACAATCGGTGTAAATTCTCCAGCTATCGTAAGACTGCCCTTTTTAGGAACAGGGAATAAAATTCCCGCCATTGCTGGTTTTATAAACAGGCTTGTAAGTACAACTCCAACTGCTAATGTTATCAATGCAACAAGAGAACCAATCATGCCTTCACCAACTCTATAAGTAGTTCCGCTAGCACATCCAGCTGCTAAAACCATTCCTATTCCAAAGATAAAACCTCCAAGAATACTCCCTACTATTGTAAAGGGTTTAGGGTTTGCCGTTAGAACTCCACTCAAAATCATGATTGAAAAGCCAATCATCGAGGTTCCAAGTATAAGCATAACGCCTTTAAATAATTTGTATTCTTTTAATAAGATGATATCTCTAAATGCGGAATTCATGCAGAAACGACCACGTTGTAATATAAAACCAAAGATTATTCCTATAATCATTCCGGAAATTATTACTAGTAGTAACGACATTTTTTCACCTCATTTCACTTTAACCAGGATGGCCCATGCAGCTGTTCCCTCTTTTTCTGCTGAAATTACCTCGTGACCTAAAGATTTCATTGTTTCTGGAATTCTTTCAGCAGAAAGAGGATAATCAACTATTATCTTAAGAACCTCTCCTGATTTCATCTTTTTAATTTTTCTTTTACTTTTTACATCTGGATAAGGACAAACATCGCCCGAACAATCCAGTGTTTCTGTTATATCGACCATTTTTCTTATACCAATTTTTTTTTTGAATCAATATTCAAATAAGAATTTGAATAATTTTGGTTATATTTTACTCTTTATAAAATTAATTAATATATATCGAATATTTATTCAAAATGGATACGCACCTTTAATGAAAATATTATTTCTTGAATATCTTTAGCATATTATTACAATAAACATGTATTATGGATAATTATTCATAATAATTCATGTAAGCTCATTTTTACATTTTTTTCAAATATTTTCAATATTGCCCATGGATAATATAACATTCAAAAATATAATGAAGTTATTATGGAAAAATAAAAAAAAACAAATATGATTAATTCTATTTAATATAAAGTTTAAATTAGATTATTAGCAATTTCAAAATAGATTATTGGTAAGAGATTTTTTGAAGCTTAAAACTGACATTTTAATAATAGGTGGAGGTATTTCAGGTTTATCATTGGCTATTAAATTAAGTAATTTAGCCAAAGATAGTAATATTTTACTAATAACTAAAGAAAAATTAGAGGATTGTAATACCTATCACGCACAAGGTGGAATCGCTTGCGTTTGGAACGAAAATGATAATATTGAGAAACACGTTCAAGACACATTAGTTGCTGGGGATGGTCTATGCGATGAAAATGTTGTAAGACAGATAATATCTAAAGCTCCTGAACGGATAAAAGAATTAATTAATTCGGGTGTTGAATTTACAAGAAAAGAAAATGGAGAATATGATTTGGGGCAAGAAGGAGGTCATTCAGAACGAAGGATTCTCCATGTGAACGATCTTACTGGACAAAGTATTGAATCTAAATTAATAGAAAAAGTAAAAACCTGTAATAATGTAGAAATAAAGGAGAAATGGTGTGCTGTAAATTTATACGCAAAAAATTCTAAATGTTATGGTGCTTATATCTTGAATCATATTACAGGAGAGATTCACAATATTGCTGCTAAAGCTACCATTTTAGCTACAGGAGGTTCAGGCAAAATTTACTTATACACTACAAATCCAGATGTCGCTTCGGGAGATGGAATAGCAATGGCATATCGAGCTGGAGCAATGATCTCAAATATGGAATTCTATCAATTTCATCCCACATGCTTGTATCACCCCTTTGCAAAGAATTTTTTAATCACAGAAGCAATGCGAGGAGAGGGTGCAATTTTAAAGGATTTATCAGGAAATTCCTTTATGGAAAAATATCATCCTCTAAAAGAATTAGCACCGAGGGATATTGTCTCGAGGGCAATTGATGCGGAATTAAAAGAATCTGGAGATGATCATGTTTTATTAGATATTGCTTCATATAAAGATTCAGATTTTATAAAAAGCCATTTTCCGGGGATCTATGAGAATTGTTTAGAATTTAATATAGATATCACCAAGGAGGCTATTCCAGTGGTTCCCGCAGCACATTATTGTTGTGGAGGCGTAGTTGCCGGAATTGATGGAAAGACTGAGATAAAGAATTTATTTGTTATTGGTGAATCCGCATGTACAGGCTTACACGGGGCAAATCGCTTAGCAAGTAATTCATTGTTGGAAGGTATTGTATGTGCGCATCAATGCGCAACTACAATCGCTAATGAAGTCAAGAACAGAAAGATTAAAGAATTTGAAGAATGGGAAATAGGAAACGCCATACCATCAACAGAAGGTGTTGTTATAACACAAAATTGGGACGAAATAAGGATCTCAATGCAGCATCTAGTTGGAATTGTCAGATCAGACAGGAGATTAAAGAGAGCTTTGAAACGAATGAATCTTTTTTCAGACGAAATCGATTATTACTATTGGAATTACCAAATCGAAAAAAATTTAGTAGAATTAAGAAATTTATCGATGGTGGCTGAAATAATTATAAGATGTGCTATGAGCAGGAAGGAAAGTAGAGGCACTCATTTCAATATAGATTATCCTAATAAAGCAAAAATAGCACGAAATTCATATATCAGAAGACCTTGGTAAAATTATCTATTCTTTTAATTCTTTAGCTTTTTTCAAAAATTCATTATATTTTGTTTTTTCAATCCAAAAACCTATATCAAGCATTTTATTAAATATATCATCAAACTCTTGGTAATTTTTTAAGAATCCTTTTTCAAGTGCTTCTAGTAGAATTTCTGTGCTCCATTTTGTTTTGATTCCTTTTGATTCTGCTATTGTTCTTGCTTTTTTATCATTTATCAGGAGCATATCAGCTTTTAATTCCATGCATAAAGCTATTGCGTAAGCTTCCCCACGTCCTAAATTTTTAGTGAGATTTAAGGCAATCTCATGATATTCCTCTGATTTAGGATCTTCAACAATTAACCATCCTTCTTCTTTTGCTTTAATTTCATATTTAATATCTGATGGAATTTCAGCATCTGACTTTGAAAGGGGATAAATTAATTCTTCCCATACTGCATTAGGAATAAAAATTTTTGAGTATAAATCTTTTAATAAAGTTAATTTCTCAATTTTAGCAAAAAAAATTATAGGAGATGTATCAGAAATCACTAGCATATAATCAACTTAAATATGATAGGGAATTTTCGCTTTCGCCCGAATGGAGTCTATTTCGCGGTATGGAATACGAGCAATTTCAGAAGCTTTTCCAATTGATATATCTCCTCGCATATATAACTCTAAAGCATCTTGAATGGCTTCTGGAAGAGATTTTATATATTCCCAATCAATAGGTTTTATTAAATCCTTTTCATTAAACCAGTATTGCTTCGTATCACTTTTTTGAACCATAATAGATCCACATAATCTTATTCAAAAACTTATAAGAAACTCTAATATTAATATTTATCCCATTTGGTAATGATATTAAACTGATATCCCTTGAAATTTAAAATATTTAAAAATCAAGATGGGTGCTAATACATTATAATATAGATTCTTAAAAAGTAAAATTACTTAGATTGATATTAATTAGAAGACCTTGGTAGATTGATATAACATCATTTTAAATAAAATTTTAAATTATACTTAACATTAATAATGAAAAACTAATATTATTTACATCAAAAATTAATAAAGAAGGTGCTTTTTATTCCTAATATTGGTAAGAACATACGGATGGAAAGGATTATAAATCGAGAAACAAGAAGAACGATTATCATTCCAATGGATCATGGTTTAACGCTCGGAACGATTAAGGGCTTAGAGAATATGGCTGGAATGGTAGATAAGGTTGCAATAGGCGGAGCAAGCGCAGTATTAATGCATTCTGGAATGGTGGGTGCAGGACATCGCCAAAGCGGTAAAGATGTCGGATTGATAATACACCTCTCAGGCTCTACATCATTATCTCCGCTGCCTAATAGGAAAGTCCTCGTATGTTCAGTAGAAAGAGCTTTAAAGTTGGGTGCTGATGGAGTTTCAATTCATATTAATATTGGTGCTGATGAGGAACCTGAAATGCTTCAAGACGCTCACAAGGTTGTAGAATCATCAAGAAAATGGGGTGTACCATTGATAGCTATGATGTATCCGCGAGGGAGTAAAATATCAAATGAAAATGATCCCGAAGTAGTTAATATTGCAGTAAGAGTAGGAGCTGAGTTGGGTGCGGATATCGTGAAAACCAATTATACGGGGGATATAGAAAGTTTTAAATATATTGTGAAGGGAGTAGATATTCCAGTAATAATTGCTGGAGGTCCAAAAATGGATACAATTCCAGAATTACTTCAAATGGTTTATGACTCAATTCAAGCAGGCAGTGCAGGAGTAGCTTTTGGAAGAAATGTGTTTCAAGCAGATGATCCAACTCAATTAGTTAAAGCCATCGCAAAGATAATCCATGATAATTATACGGTTGAGGAAGTATTAAAAGAATTCAAGTTTGATTAATTAAACAATAGAAAAATAAATAGAAAAAAAATAAAATTTAAAATTAATCTTCTGATTCCTTACCAAATAATACTTTTATATCTTTCTCACACAAGAACAGAGCTATAGCGACTGGAAATCCAAAAATGAGAAGTTCGCAACAAATTGCAATTACAATATAGCGACATATGTTAATTTTAAAGAATAAACCTATTGAACCTATTAGCAACATTATTGAAACAATGAGTAAAATGTAACCAATAATAACAACTGAAGTTGCGATTTCACTAGTGCTCTGTGTTGGGTTTTCACCAAACCTAAAAGCAATAATATCAGCATATCTTATGGCAAAATATGAATATACCATAAAAAATAGCGCAATCAATATGGAAATAATGGCAACGATATTCAAGAGAGTTTTTCTATTAATTTTTTGTTCTTCAGGGGTTTCATTCGGATTATCTCGTACATCTCGAGCAGCATACATCAGCAGGAAAAGGGGGATTAAGACATATACAACACAATGAACAATTACACCAAATTCTCGTTCACCACCGTATACATCAGTTGAGATAAAAATCATTAGAGCAATTGATATTAAAGTTACTAAAACTAATACTATGAATGTTTCTTTGCTTCCTTTCCTAAAATAGAATAAAGACAACAATATAGTTGCTACCACAATGATCTCACCAATAATTATTAAGGGTGTTACTGTATGATAAGCAGCTCCTCCCCATGCAAGCATCTCATCATGATGAATACTTATTCCAGGCCATAGGTACATTTTCTTTTCAAAATGATAAAATTGATCAATAAAAAAATGGGAAATCCCTCCAGCTACAGTAATACAGTAAGAATTTTTCCAGTTTACTTCTCTAATTCCCTCATCAACAAATTTTAAAGGAAAGAACTTTTTTTCCGAACTTATTAGAGAGAATCTTGAAGAATAGGAATAGACCAATGATAAAGGGATGGCTAAAATCGCAAAACCGATAATACTGTGAGTTGGTATTATAAAAAGAAGATGTACGATATCTGGTCCAAAGATATTATTCGCAAGAAAAATAAAAGCAACTTTATAGTTGAAACCATCCTCATTTTTTGTAAAATACAAAATCGGGATGAGAAGACTTAATCCATAGAAGATATGGCCAAATGTGGGCATGAATTTGATCTCTCGTTGAATTTTATTTTTAATTACAATATTAAATCTAATGAATAATATTTAATTAAGACAACAAATTTTTATGAATAATATTTAAAATATACATAAGAGATTTCTACTATCTAAAAATGAGTTCAGAAAAGATTTATCCCCTTTTTCTAAAAAAGCTTGAAAATCAGGTAAAAAATCAAATCTTAGAGAATTTTAACGCTGATGATAAATCTTTAAAAGCTGAAAAATTCCGTATAATTATATCTTTTAAGGATATCTCGAAACGAGATGAATTTATACTTAAAAATAAAAATTTAGTAATTTTAAAGCAATTCGATTTAATTCCATCTATTTCTTTAAATTTAACGAGAGATCAAATTCAAACCATACAAAATAACAATTTAATAAAAAGAATTGAGGAAGATCAAAAATTATACCTATCAATGCTTCATGTTATTGAAGATATAGGGTTAAATAATTATCGTCGTTCCAAAAAGCCTTATTTGGGTAAAAATATTTTAATTGGAATTATTGATAATGGCATAAATCAAGTATATGATTCATTTAAGGGTGTAAAAATAAATCATTATTCTTTAATTGAGCATAATAAAAAGGAAAAAATAACACATGGAACCTTGATGGCAAATATAATTGTGAATCAATTTCAAGACGAAAATAAAAACATTATAGGTATTGCTCCAGATGCTAAAATAATTGATTTTGACATTTCAAATTCCAAAGAACAATATTTCTTCTCTGATATTCTGGGTGTTTTTGATAATATTGTTCAAGACAATGTCAAGGTCGATATTCTCTTAATACCTTTTACAACTTTACATCCTTCGGATGGAAACGATTCTCTTTCTTTATACTGCAATTTATTAGTCGATAAAGGATTTATAATAGTATGTCCGGCTGGTAATTTTGGTCCAGAATCATATACAATTGGAAGTCCCTCAGCAGCAGAAAAAGTCTTTACGATTGGTTCTTATACAAAAGATAAAAAAATATCTTATTTTAGTGGACGAGGTCCAACACTAGACGAAAGAATAAAGCCTGACTTTTGTTTACCTGGTTCTAAAATAGAAATCCCATTATCAGAAGGACTTCGTGCAAAATTATCAGGCACGAGCGTATCTGCAGCAATATGTGCTGGGTTAATAGCCTTAATTAAGGAATCTAATCCTAAGATGTCATATCGAAACATTTTTGCGATAATCAAAAAGGCATCTATAACCTTAGGATATCAAAATATATCTCAAGGTTCGGGAACTATACTAATCTCGGATATTTTCAAAACAAGTACCGTTAAAAAAGTTAAAGAAAAAGAAGTTAAACCTATTAAAAAAGAGAAAAAATTAGTGTCTTATAATCACATGATGCTTAAAGCTTTAGGAATTTCAATTGAATACTTTATATTTTTTATAATATTATTTTACTTAATCTATTATTTTGATTTAATCATAAAATTTTTCCTAAGAATTTTTGGAGTGATTTAAAATTTTTCCCCTGTTCCATATAGCAATACCTTTAATAACTTTTGAGATCCCTTATATTAAAAAAAAATATAGAGTAAATCGATTAGCATTAATCATTGGGTCTCTATTTCCTGATATTGTAGATAAAACTTTAATGTTTTTAAGGTTGGTCAATGGTAGGGGGTATTTTCATTCTTTATTCGTTGTTTTTCTCTGTTTTGTTATATTATTTTTGGTAACTAAAGGGAATAAATCAGTATCGTTTCCTTTTTTAATCGGTATGCTTTTTCATTTATTATTAGATTTACCAAATATTCCGCTTTTTTATCCTTTTATATCATATGACTTCCAGTACATTGAGAATCCTTTACCCTATTGGATACATGATTTCCTTACCAAACCACTTGTACAAACAACAGAAATAATTGGGATTGTGTGTCTATTATTCATTGTAATAAGAAATAAATTATATAGCTTTAAAGATATAGCAGATTATCTTAGAACAAATCCAAAAGCAATTATTTATTCAATAGAGAAAGATTCGGAAATTATCATTTCAGAAGATTAATTGAGGTTAGAAATTAAGATTAAATCGTCTTATGAACACTAAATTTTGCAATTATTCTTTTTTTTTCCTTTTTAAACTTTTAAAGCGTAAATATATTGTTCTAATATAAATAATAATCACTTGATGAAATTATGAGTAATAAGTTGCTTCATATAATAATTGACAATCGAGAACATAAATTGAAAGATTTATTTGACCAAAAAAAGGATATAATTCAATATGAGTCAAAACAACTTGATATTGCTAATATCGTTGTTATAGAAGATTTTTAATTTAAATTATGAATGAAAAATCAGAAGAGATTTAACATTTATATATTAAAAATATCTATTTTATGTGATTCATATGAGTTATAAACCTCCTGATAACCGAATTAAGATTAAGAAAAGTATTTTAGAGATTATTCAAAAATTATTAAAAAAAAGAGGTTTTTCTATTAGAGATATTAATAAAAAAATCGGATATTGTTTTAAAAATGCTCTTTATCATGGTTTGACATTTAGTGTAGAAGATTTTAATAAATTGAAGGAATTAATAGGTTTAAAAAATTTAAATAAATTTTTCAATGTAAATGACATTCCACATAAAATCATGGTAGGCAAAAGCTTACAGGAAAAATTAATCCTTGAAGAAAGTAATAATTTGGCAGAATTTATTGGAATTTTACTTGGAGATGGTCATCTTAGTGAAAATGGTAGTGATATCTATATTAGTTTTAATGGGATTGAGGAGGCAAATTATGTTGAATATGTCAAGAAATTAATAAAGAATTTATTCAATGAGGTTACTATTCGGGAGAAATGGGAAAGAGATTCTCCTAATTCATCAGGAAATGAAAAAGGATTAAATCTGATAATAACTTCAATTAGTTTGCATGAAGCTTTTGTTATGAAAGGCTTGATTCCAGGTAATAAGGTGCAAAATCAAATAAAAGTTCCAAAATGGATATTTAAAAAAAAAGAGTATATAATATCTT
>SDNM01000026.1 GCA_004524385.1 Promethearchaeota archaeon | reverse complement strand
TCTTTTTTACATCCCTTAAAAGATCTACGACATCTCCTTTATAATATTTTAAATGAGTATCTTTTAAGAGTATCATATCATCTAAAGAGAAACGGTGTGTATCTCCGCCACCTAAATCAACAGCTCGCTTTTCAAAAATTCGAAGACCCGGAATAGTTTTCCTTGTTGCGGCTATCCTCACTTTTTTTCCCGTCTCTTCAATAATATTTACAAATTTTCGTGTAGTTGTCGTAATTGCGCTCATATGTGTTAGAAGGTTAAGCCCAACTCTCTCTCCGATTAATATTTTTCTTGCGTTTCCTTTTAATTCTGCGATTATATCGCCTTTTTTAATTTCATCTCCATCTTTTTTCTTGATATCTATGGTAATTTCCAATAGTTCGAATAAAATCTCTAATTCCTCCAATCCGGAAATATATCCATTACTTTTTGCTTTAATTTTTGCCGAACTTTCAGCATCTTCCGGTATAAAACTTGAACTAACGTCTTGAAATTGACAATCTTCTTCTAAATATTCCTTTAATTTCTTCTCTAATATGATTCTATTATAGCTCATTCTTCCCAGCACTCTTTTATGCCTTACTTTTAATAAGATCAACAAATAAATAAAATTATGGTAGGAACAGAAAAAATATTTATAATTAATGAAAATATTAAACTTGAGGCAGAATATTACCCATCAAAAACAGTAGAAGATTCAGCAATAATTATTTGTCATCCACATCCGCAGTTTGGTGGAAGTATGTGGAATAGCGTAGTAGCTGGACTATTTAACAAATTCATTAAAGAAGATATATCTTGTTTAAGATTTAATTTTAGGGCTGTTGGAGAATCAAGCGGAGAACATTCAAGTGGGAGAGGGGAATTAAGCGATGTAAAAGCTTGTGTCGATTTTTTAATTAATGAGAAAAAGATTGAGAAAATCTTTATTTGCGGATATTCATATGGAGCAGCAATGGGTTGTTCAGCTGTAAATTATTCTGAAAAAATTGTTGGATTTGCTGCAATCTCGTTTCCATGGGATTTTGTGGGTCTTAAATATAAGAAACTATCTCAATCAGATAAACCTAAATTATTTCTGCAAGGAGACAGGGATGATATTGCTCGATATGATAAATTCAAAACTCACTATGATACATATCAGAATCCTAAGGAATATAGAGTTATTAATGGGGCGGATCATTTTCATCGGGGACATGAAGAAGAGATCGCATTTGAAGTGTTTAACTTTTTCAAATCATTAATATAAAAGATTTTAATCAATTTTTAATAATACTTTCCCAAATTGAATTCCTTCGTTTTAAAAAAAAAGTAATGGGAATATGAAAAAATAATTATAAGGACTAATTAGGCACGTAAAAATTATTATGATATTAGATACTTGAAAGTTTCTTTAAATCATCTAGACTGTTCTCCATGGCCCATTGAAGTAATTGGTCAATATATTTTTCCACTTCATCGGAATCAGGTAATTTTGAAAGAACTGCCAATAAAAATGATGTATCATTATTAATTGCAATATTTTTACATATAATATAGTCCTTCTTATAAAAAATCTTCATAACTGTTGCCTCACTCAAATCCATTTCTTCTGCAGCTTTTATAGCAGCATCACTTAATAGGGATCCCATTGCTGCGACTACTCTTTCATCGACATCTTCATCTTTCTGTGATGCTAAGACAAGTCCTGTTGATGTGGAAAAGAGGGATGCTCGAAAATTTCCATTTTCGTTCAATTCTTTGAGAACCATTTCTAATCTTGAAACCATATTTTGAATGCCATCTCGCTTTTATTTACTTAGTATAATAAGAAAGTAACTATATTTAATATTAACTTATTTTTTCTATAGATTTAATTATAGAATTTTACAAAGCGTTTCGAAAGCATCACAACCTCCGGTTATTCCATCTGCTTTTAGTTTACCAAACGATGGAACGAGGATAGAATAACACCCAGAAATGGCTACTGGATTTATAGATTAAATCTTTAAATTAAGGTTAACTAAAAATGTTTTTAGATGGTCATCTTCATCAATTTCTAAGAGAATTACGCTAGGTCTTGCTATTGGCTTTTCAAATCCTCTTTTCTGAGGTGGAGGTTTTGGTTTTGTTGGAGAACCAGGATTTATAATTAAAGTATTATATGGTGTACCCTTGATAATAGGTTGATGTGTATGTCCATGAATTAAAATATGAAGCTCCTCAGATTTGAAAAATCCTTCGATATCTTCTGGGGGCTCATGGATAACCCCAATATTATAGCTTCCAACCTTAAATTTAATGAATCCCTCAAGATCACTTATATTGTCCATGTTACCTAAGACACATCGAGTTGGCGCTATTTTTTTCAGTTCATCTAAAAACCATGATTCACAAACATCTCCTGCATGAACAATCTCATCAACATCCTTGAAGGCTTGTTGAACTTGCTCAATTAGAATCTTAACCTTGTTTGGATCATCCTTTGAATATATGTGAGTATCAGAAATTATCCCAAATTTAACCATTAGTTATACCTCCTTCATATCAGAAAAAAAAGTCCTATAATTAAAATCAATAACCCTATTAAAAAATCAAAAAAAACGCGAAAATATAAATCGCTTTTAGATTCTCCTATTGAATCATCTTTTTTAAAATATATCTTAAATTCATCGAAACCAGTTGATATTCCTTGCTTAATCCTTGGAAAATAAATTATGAACAAAACCGCAATAAATCCGCTGATTATTAATAATGGAAAATAGAGGTAAATTGCTACCAAACTAAAATCGTTACCCTGAAGATAATTCCATACAGCGTGCGCAGATATTATATTGTTTAATGCATGGGCAAAAATTAGAGGCCAAATTTTTTTCTTTTTTACAATAAAAATAGATAACATTATTCCAACAGTAAAAGTCTGTAGAAACCATATAAGCGGGAACCAAACAGGATAATTTCTACTGATGGGATGAAAGTAATAAAGGAAGTGCATTAGACCAAAGTATAAAGAGGATATAATTACAGCGGAAATTTTATGAAAATATTCACCACCTCTCATTGTTAAAAAACCTCTTGTGAGAGATTCTTCATATATCGCAACACTAATTTGAATTATTATAACTGAAAAGAGAAAAACAAAATAACCCCGTAATAAGTAAGCATCTGTTGCTTGTGTTGATAAGACGTTGCCTGTGAATTCAAGCATTTCAGGAATCAAAAAATAGGTAAGAAAATCTAATGGTATGAAAACTATAAATAAAATTAAAATCCCATATAACAATTGTTGTTTAAAGTAACCTCCAGGAACAGAGTAAAGATTTAAATGCCTTGAAACAGGGCTCGAGTCATCCTCTAAACTATGGTTTTTTATCGGCGAATCTAAAAATTTATTTAAAATAAATAAAAATAGAGGAATTGCAATTAAAATCCCCAGGGCTCTTAATAAATAATATAATGGACCATAAAAAGTAGATTTTACGTCAATGAGCAAGCGTAAGAATAATAAAGGAATAATCATAAACAGACAGATTCCGAAAAAAACTATCATGACTTCGAGAACGAATCTACCCCTATCAACCACAATTTTTTTCTTGGTAGTATTTCTTGTCTCCATTGTAGCTTTAATTCAAACACAATTTTTCTAAATAAAGAATTATTAATTTAAGAAATTATAAACTTTTTCATTTGATTTTAATCAAGGAAACCTACTAGTTCTTTATTTGTAGGAATCCCGTTTCTGGCACCTAACTTTTGGATACATCTTCCAGCTATAAAATTACCAAATTCCACATTGATTTTAAGTTGCTCAAAGTCATAATTTAAATCTTGAACGATTTTGAAAATAAAACCTGCTGAAAATGCATCCCCTGCTCCGGTAGTATCAATTACATCTTCAATTTTACTTGCTGAGATTATTGCTGATTCTTTTCTATTCATTAGGAAGGCTCCTTTACTACCCATTGTAATAATAATTACTTTGATGCCTAACTTTGAAAGAATATTTGAGGATTCTAAAATGATTTTCTCATTCAATTCTGGGTCTTGAATGTTTAATAGTGATATATACTCTCTTTGAGACATTATGAGTATATCAATTCTTTCAAGTAATTGCTTTATATTATCGAGTTCTTGGTCAATTATCAACATACCTGGATTTAATATTACAGGAATATCGCTTTTTCTAGCAATTTCAGCAGCTTCAATTAAAGGTTCTAAGTTTTTTAGACTACTTAAAAAAATTATCTTAGCTCTTGTTACCTCTTCAAATACTATATCTTCCTTCGAAAGGTAATTTGCCGCACCACTATGGGCATAAATTCTCCGATCACCCTGAGGATTTAAAGCTACATATGCTGAACCCGTTCCATATTCACTGGAATATTTTATTAACGAAGTATCTAAAGAGACGTCTTTAAAATCGTTGATGATTTTATCGCTAAATCCATCATGGGGTCCTAATTTTCCGATGAATGCGGTTTTTAATCCTAATTTAGCACAAGCATAGGCAGTATTAGCAGCAGCTCCTCCTGATAATAATTTTAAATCTGATACAAAAACTTCATCATCATTTAGAGGATGCCTCTCTACTTTGGCGACCATGTCAACGAGAGCCGCACCTATACAAATAACATCTAAATCTTTCATAACTTTTTAATCCCCTAATCATAATTAAAAGAACCAAATTCGGAATTTATTTCTAAAACATTTTTTCCTTTTATTGGGGATTTTTCGCAGTGTCCAATAATTTTAGCATCGATATTATAATTCTTAGCAATTTTAATAATTTCTGTAGCTATAGATTCATGACAGAGGAGTTCCATTCGATGACCCATGTTAAATACACCATACATCTCTTTCCACTGAGTTTCTGATGATCTTTGGATCAACTCAAATATTTTTGGAAGCGAACAGAGATTATTTTTTACATATTTTATCCCCTTTCCAAAATTCAGAATCTTTGTCTGACCTCCTCCAGTGTTATGGATAATCCCATGAATATCTTTTCTATAATCCTTTAACACATCGACAATAATTGGTGTGTAGGTTCTTGTAGGCGACAATAGAGCCTTCCCTAGTGAGAGATCGATTTCCTTAATTGGATCTGTTAATTTATGCTTCCCAAAAAATACGAACTTCTCATCAAGATTCGTATCATAACATTCGGGATACTTTTTATAGTATTCGTGGGATAAGGTGCCGTGTCTCGCTAAAGTTAATCCATTACTACCGATGCCACTATTATATTCTTCCTCGTAGGAGGCCTTACCGGAACTTGCTAATCCAACAATAACATCGTCGCTTTTTATGGTATCAGCATCGATTATTTCTTCCTTTTTCATAGTAGTAAACGCAGAGGCATCAACAATAAGAGTTTTCACTAGGTCTCCTACATCCGCTGTTTCTCCTCCACACATCGTAACGGGTAAACCGAGAGAAGTCAATTTTTCACTATATGTATGATATTCATGAATTATTTTAGCTACTATATCTCCTCCTATAAACTTGCTATTCCTTCCTAAATTATTTGAAAAATATATATTACCTGTAGCACCAATACATAGGAAATCATCAATATTCATAACCATAGCATCCCTTACAATGCCCTTGAAAACTGAAATATCTCCTGTTTCTTTATAGTACATATAAGCTAAACTTGCTTTCGTTCCAGCACCATCAGCATGAAAAACAGAACATAATTCATTATTACCCGATATATCTTCAATTACCTTACAAAAAGCACCTGGAAATAGTCCTTTATCTAATGATTTTATTGCTTCATGAACATCTTCCTTTTTGGATGAAACCCCCAATTTTGAATATATATCGTTATTATCTGCCATACTTTACTTTATAATTTATGTTTACTCTTTAATTTTTTTAATAAATTATCTACTTGTTCGACAGCTTTCCCTATATACTTATGTGGATCTAAAAGATCGTCCAATTCATCTTGTGAAAACTTATCCTTGATCATTTCATTCTCAATTAGGATAGCTTTCATGTATAAATTTTCATTTATAGCTTTTATAGCAGCTTGTCTTAAAATCTCATGCCCCTCTTGCCTGCCAATGCCCTTATTAACTAATTCTACCATAATTTTCTCCGCTAAGCAAGCACCTTTGGTCAGGTTGAGGTTTCTCTCGATGTTGTCTTCATTAAACACGACCCCCTTCATAATCATCGTTAGTTGGGAAATCATAAAATCCAAAAAGATGAAATTTTCGGCAAATACCACCCGTTCGGATGCTGAATTCGTTAAGTCACGCTCATCCTCCAACACCATATTATCCAATGCGATCATTACATTGGATTTGAGCACTCTTGCCAAGCTACAAATCCTTTCGGATTTATGTGGATTGCGTTTATGGGGCATCGTGCTACTTCCCACTTGAGATTTCTTGAAAGGCTCGAACATTTCAGCAACTTCATTTCTCTGCAGAACTCGTTGTTCTCGAGATATTTTAGCAAGGGTTTGTCCAATCATAGCTGTCAGTAAGATTACTTCTGCATGGCGATCCCTTTGAACTACTTGATTCGCAATTAAAACAGGATTAAGGTCTAGTTCTCGCATGACCTCGTTTTGGATTTCTATACCCTTATCACCAAAACTTGCCATAGTACCAACAGCTCCTGACATTTTTCCATATGAAATACGTTTTCTTATCTCAATAATTCGATCAATATGCCGATCTATTTCATATGCCCATACTCCAAAGCGCATTCCATAAGTTGTTGGAATTGCATGTTGTCCATGAGTTCTACCAATACAAACTAGCTCTTTTTTTTCCTCAGCCAATCTTAGTAGCTCCTTTAATAGTGCTTTCAAAGAATTTTCAATAAATTCCAATGCTTCTCTTAATTGTAAACCTATTGCAGTATCTTCAATATCGTAGCTAGTTGCTCCTAAATGAATATATTTACCTGCATCTCCCTCGCATTGTTCCGCTAAACCTTTAACCATCGCCATCAAATCATGGTGAATTTCTCTATCTATTTCTTTTACACGTTCAATTTTTACTTTTTCTCTTGCTTTGTCAATTTCTTCCGCAGCCTCTTTAGGAATATTCCCTAATTTTGCGTGGACTTTTGCTAAAACTGCTTCTATTAACATCCAATTATTTAATTTTTTCTCTTCAGTAAACAAATCAGCAATTTCTGTACGATATCGAGTTTCTACCGGATGAATAAATTTATGATCCATTTCTTTTTTCACTTTTTCGTCTCTTCCTAATTGAAAATAATTAAAGATTTAATATTATCCTTTTTATTAAAAAGGTGATAACAAATACTAAATGTAAAAGAGATTAGATTGGTTCAATCAATTTTGCAAAAATTAGCTAGAATAACAATTTAAAGAAATTTAACTGTGGCATTTCTCTGTTCTATTTCTATTGGTTATTTTATAGTTTTTTTTTTATGTTTTTAAAAAAAGTTTTCCTTTCAAGTGATATTTATCCTAATTTTTTATTTTTTTCGTAGTTATAAAAATACTTTTTTGATGGATTTAATCATAAAAGACATCACTTGTGGTCAAAAAAAATTATATATTAAAGAAAAATGTATGAGATCCGATATTCTGATTCTAGGATTGTGCGTTCGTATGACGAGAACAATAAAAAAATGATCATTTTTAAATATTGTGTTTTATATATTAATCACAAGAATTAATATTTTTAAAAAATTTAGAGGTTATTAAAAAATGGTCGATATAAAAAAGCTGGAAGACGCGATGAAAAGTTATGAAGATGTAAGAGAATCTTTAACAGGCTTATATGAAATAATTAATATAAATTTCAGTAAGAAGGATTTTTTTTATGGCGCGGCCATTGACAATTTAAAAGCTCTAAACGAAAATATCATAAAGATTTTAAAGCGATCCAATCCCCCTCGTGAAGTTAGGATGCGACTGCGTGAGTTGGAATTCGACGAGATCGACGCTGAAAAGAACTTCCCACTTTAACTATTCTAAAACCTAAAAAAATCAGAAAATCTTTCTACTACTCTCAGTTTTATAATTTGTGTCTTTTTAATTAATTGCTAAAGATGCAAAATATTCAAAAGTATTATTTTTTTCGATGTTATCGCTGCGGTGAGTGGTATTATACAAATAAAATTATAAAAACTAAGAAGTGTTGGAAATGTCATCATTCTTTCCAATTTCATAAGTCAACAAAATTCTCAAAAAAATGTTCAATAAATGATGCAATTGAAATAATAAAAGAATTAAAAAAGAGAAGGGTCAACGAGAATCTTTTAAAATACGTTAAGCTGAACAAAATATAATAAATATGAGAATATTTTCTAAAACCAGAAATATTTAAGCTATTTTTTCTATAAAATTTCAAAAAGAAGGTGTATAATTAACTTGATTAATTTCTTTATTCTTGAATCTGTCCAAATTTCAGTTTCAGAATTAGCAGAAAATTTAGGCATATCTTCTTCATCATTATCAGGAACACTACATAGAATAAGAAAGAAACTTGCTATATACTATTTTGATTATCTAAAAATTTTTAAATTGTCAAAGCTACAATAATAAATATTTAAGAATCGCTTTGCGAAGTGTAGCAAAAAAATCAAATGATGAGATAATGGAAGAATTAAAGCATATTGATGAGGGATTTATTCAAGAATTAAATAAAATAGCAAACAACAGAATTGAGTATTGGGATTTAAGGTGTGGACTTTTAACAGGAACTATTCTGGATTTTACTGACCAAAAAAGTAAAGAAATATCTTCTTATAGTGTAAATGAATCTGCAATCAGAACATTTCTAAACGGTGGCTGGGGATTTTTAGTATTAAAAGATCTTAAAAGAAAGACAATTAAAAAAGGTTTCAATAATGCTATAAAATTAGCTCGATTAACCGAATCAATGACAAAAAATAAATTTAAAATAAAAGAAAGAGATCCGTTAATCACAGACTTTAAAGTTAGCAGTAAGAAAAAACTAGAAGATATTAGTATTGAAGAAAAAATTAAACTTGTTAAAGATCATGAAAAAACTGCTTCAGAGTATTCTTCAGATATAAAAAATACGCGCACATTGTATACTGACGGGCAATCTAATAGTTTATTTTTAAATACTTATGGAAGTCTAATCCATCAAGAATATTCTACTTTACGAATATTTAATTTAGTGTTTGCTCAAAAAAATGGAATTCTTCAAAGAGCTGTTAATTCAGTAGGCGGACTAGGAGGTTTTGAGATTGCAAATACAGATAAAGCTAGAAATTTAAGTTCTAAGACGGCAGAGGAAGTTGTTCATTTATTAGATGCAAAGTCTCCTACTGGTGGTAAATTTACCGTAATCATGGATCCAAAGCTGACTGGAAATTCACACGCAATTCGCGCGTAAATCAGAACTTTTATACACGAAGCTTTTGGTCATGCTTGCGAAGCCGATATTGTTTTAAATAAAGAAAGCATATTAGAGGGTCGACTAGGTGAAAAAGTAGCCAGTGAGGATATAAACATTTTAGATAATCCAACTATGGGGCAGGGTAAAAAGTTTAGTATACCATATGAATTATATGGAAGTTATTTTATAGATGACGAGGGGATCCCTTCCCAAAAGACTGTGATAATCGAAAAAGGTATTTTGAAAAGCTATTTACATAGTATAGAAACCTCTTCAAGAATGGATTTTCCTCCAAATGGTCATGGTAGAGCTACTTCAAATAGTTCAAGACCTCAAGTGCGTATGGGAATAACGATCCTCGAACCGAAGGATTGGAGTTTGGAAGAAATGATTGAAAGTACTCAAAATGGAATACTTTGCGAGGATTTTCAGTATGGATATTGTGACCCCTCTACAGGAAACTTCCAATTCAAATGTAAAATGTCTTATAAAATTGAGAATGGAGAAAAGAAGGAATTAATGAGAGATGTATCGCTTTCTGGTATGACTTTAGAAGTTCTAAATAGAATTTCTGCAATTGGAAAAGATATCAGCTATAGTGATGGAATGTGTGGTAAAGGAGGTCAAAGCGTCCGAGTTTGCGATGGAGGACCATATATTCGCGCAGAAGATATAACTGTAGGAGGTTTGAATTAAATGGATAATAAGGTTGATGTTTACAGTTTAGCTAAATACGGTTTAAATTTAGCAGAGAAAAGCAATTCAAATTTAAGATGTGCAGAAATATTTTTTGGTAAAAATAAATATATAAATATTGAAATCGAGGAAAACTCTATTAAAAATAGCGAAATTGGGAGCGATTTTGGTGTTTCAATAAGAGTTATTAACAAACGGGGTTCACTCGGATTTGCGTTTACGAATAACTTAGAGAAAAAGTCAATTGAAAAGATGATTACAATAGCAATTAAAATGATGAAAGCTGGTACGGAAGATTTAGATTTTAAGAATTTACCAGAAAAATATAATGTATATCCAAGTGTGAAGGGTTTATTTGATTCTGACTTAAAAAATTTACAGATTGAAGATTCCATAAAATATGCTAAGGATGTAATTAAAATATGTAACGAAGACGAGATGGCGATATCTCAATCAGCAAATTTTATTTCCAACTATTCAGAAAAATACATTTTTAACACAAATGGTATAGAAATTAATGGTAATGAGACAAGTTGTACAATTTCTTCAAATATTAT
>SDNM01000025.1 GCA_004524385.1 Promethearchaeota archaeon | reverse complement strand
TACATAGACAATTTAGGGCCTATCCTATTGAATATTCTTTTCCAGAACGGTATTCTTCTTTAGAATCATTATATAAAGCTTTAGATGTCCTTCAGAGAACCTTCAAGCTCGATGATTTTGATGGTGATTATGATCTTGATGATGTAATTTCTGAGGTAGTAAACAGTCAATATTTAAATAATGCTGAAACTAATCATGGGGGATTTATGGCAGATTCATATTGGAATGATCCTTGGTGGGACACTTATTATGTTCCTGAAGAATGGAAAAACAACGATGTTCATTTTAAGTACTCTTATTGGGCCATAAAAAACTTAAAATTAATCTCTGACTATAAAGGTCTAGGCGATTATGAAAGTCTTGGTGTCGATACAGCAGCATTATACACTTATATCTCTAATAATATTATAGAGACTTCCACTGAGATATATTCTAAATTTGAATACAGCAATAAAATTGAAGACTCTTTTGAGGCCACTTATTATATGATCTATATTCTAAACGAGACCGATATGTTTTCACTAAATACTCAGAAAATCAAGAATTTCATAGAAAATAATCTTGATTACTCAAATATTAAGAATATATACTATTCTTGGAAAATTGATGGGCTTCTATACCTGGACATTGAATTTAATTTCGATCTAATTTATGATTTAATTAATGATATCTATGATAATGAGTATAAGGAATTTTATTTAACAACTGAAAGAAAGGACCTTAATCAAGATATTCTATTATGGGTATGTGAGCTTTATTTATATGAGTTGAGTGATTCCTCTCTTATAATAAATATTGAACATCTTGAAAATTGCAAATTTTTAAGTACAGGAAATTACCTTAAATTTAATATAAGCTCAAGCTATTCCGGAACCTATTTTATCTGGATTAATAACCAACTTGCAAACTCCACTTATTTTAACCATGGAGAGGGAACGCATATCTATTCTTTAGACAATTATACAGTTCAATTAGGTGATTATTATCTAAAAATTAATGCTACTTCTAAAGATGATAATTATTGCGAAACTTCTGCTGTATTTACGGTTTTCTCAGATTCTGTTACAATAGTTAATATACTCAAGCTTAATAATTATAAATTTATGTCCGAAGGAAATAATATTTCATTTCAAATATTTTCGCAATATCCTGATCAATACAATTTTACTATTGATGGAATTGAGAAAAGTTCAGGTCACTATTATGATGGTGAAATTTTTAATTTCTCAATTGATGGGTATAAAGTTGGAGTTCATAATGTTTCTATAATTGCAACAGCACTAGATGGAAAGGATGGGATAATTGAGGCATACTTCTCAGTCTATTCGGATTCAGAAACGATTATTAAAATAAATCATATCAATAATTTTCTGTATAACAGTACTGGTAATATTCTAAATTTTAGTATCTTTTCAGATTATCCCGATAGCTATGAAGTAAAGATTGACAATATCTTGGTTGATTCGGGTAAGTATTTGAATGGTGTACCCATTACATATGTTTTGGATGGAACCTTTACCGGAATCCATACTCTCTTAATATGGGCAAATAGTTCCGATGAGAAAGAGACTTCTTCTATGGTTCAATTTCAAGTTTTTGCTAAATCCTTTATTTATATAGATATAATTTCTCTCCCTAATTATGAGTTTAGAACAACTAAACATAATGCTATCATTAAAATTAATGCATCATTTCCAGAATCTTATAAAATCTTCATAGATAATTTTTTAGTATATCAAGGCTGTTACGAGTTTGGGGGAGATATAATAAACATCTCAATTGATGGATATGATGTTGGAGAGCATCAAATTCTAATTTGGGCTAATGATAGTATAGGCAAGGTATCTACATGCGGTTCCTCATTTACTGTATATTCTCTGTCAATTACTCAAGTTGAAATAATAGAGCTTAACGATTATGAATTTATGTCTCTTGGACATTTTGTAAGTTTTAATATTAGTTCATGGTATCCGGATTATTTTAAGCTTTTTATTGATACTGAGCTAAAATTTGAAGATAATTATATAAGTGGTGAACTCATTAATTATTGTATAGAGGGATATGGGATAGGAACTCATAATATCACCATCTGGGCGATTGGAGAAGATTACAAGGTAGGGACGGCTTCTGCGGAATTTATTGTGTTCTCTAATTCGATAACACTTATTAATATAAATGAGATTCCTAATTATCAATTTATGACAACAGGTAATCTGCTAAATTTTAGTATTTCCTCAGACTATTCAGGTCTTTTTAATATCTCTATTGATAATACCTTAGTTGATCAAGGAAATTATACTCCTGATGAAGATATAATTTTTTCAATAGATGGATATAAAGTAGGCATTCATAATATTCGTATTTGGGGACAAGGTATGGATAAAAAAGAAGCGTTTTATGAAACTCTTTTTGAAGTATACACAAATTCCACTACCATAATTAATTTAGAGCCTTTTGAAGGATTTGAATTTATGACAATAGGGAATTATTTGAATTTTACAATACATTCCGATTATCCCGATTATTTTGAATTATGGATTGATGGTTATTTGGTCTTTACAGATAATTACTCCAACGGAGTTCCTATTATATATTCTCTGGATAATTATACTGACATATTAGGTGACCACTCAATATATATATGGGCTATAGGCAAAGATTTTATGCAATCCAGTATAAATGCGATATTCTCTATTTATAGTGATTCAGTGACCTATATTCAAATTAATAATATTGTTAATCCTAATTTTTTATCAACTAATAATAACTTAACTTTTACAGTATATTCAGATTATCCTGATTATTTTGAATTATGGATTGATGGCTCTCTTGTATTTATTGATAATTTTTCTAATGGGATTCCTATTATATATTCTCTTGATAACTATTCTACTCAACCAGGAAACCATTCAATATATATATGGGCTATAGGAATGGATGGAAAAGAGGCATATATTACTACTAATTTTAAGGTAATCCCGATCTCAATTATTGAAGTCCAGATTAATCATCTAAATGATTATGAATATTTGAGTACAGGAAATTCTCTAACTTTTACAATCTATTCCGATTATCCTGATATTTTTAATTTATCCATTGACAATACCTTAATAAATTCAAGTAAATTCGATAATGGAGGTAGATATAATTTTTCAATTGATGGGTATAATATAGGAATTCATAATATAACTATATTAGCAAGGAATATAGATGATAAGTATTGCATAATCTATGAAAATTTTACTGTATCTGCTAAAATTTCTGAAAATTTCTCTGAGATTCTAATTGAGAAGGAAGAAAAAGGCAGAGCCAAAAGGAAAATTGAGAGATTTAATCCCTTATGGGCATTATGTTCCATTATTGCTATTCCTTTAACAGTATTAATTTTATCTTCAATATTAAAAAAAAGAAATGGAAGAAAAATATTGATGAAAATAAAGCAATAAAAATAGAATTAAAAACAGAAATTCAAGTATGGAAAGAGAAATATAACTATCTTAAACATAAAGAAAAAGATGAAATAGAAATCCCGCAATCTAGTGTTACGAGTGATAAGGATGTAGAAAGATTAAAAATCAATATATCAGATTTAGAAGAAGAAGTAAGAAAATGGAAAACTAAACATGCTGATACTGTGAAGTATGCTGAGAAACTTTTAGCTGAATTAAAAAAAAAGCGATAATATCTCATTCTTTTTTAAAGTACCTTCTTATTACAAAAGATTTAATAATTTTAATATCAAAAATATATTATCTTTAATTTGTTTTTAGAGATAATTTATGACTCCTGTTGAGAGAGATTCTGAGAAAAAAAGAGATTTAGATAAAAAGAGAATAATTTTATCGTCTATTTTTCTATTGATTTTCATTTTTGGAACCTTTCTTATTTTTACTACACCTTCAAACATCGAAATTAAATATAATCTAACGGTAGAGACAAAAGATGGCGAACAAATTTCGTTTAACACATATGAACCAATTGACAGGCATAATGATAAGATGACGGCCATCATAATTGGACATGGAGTAATGGTGAACAAAGAAATGCTAAAAAGTTATGCAATAGAATTGGCCACTTCGGGATTTTTTGTGGTAACGCATGATTTTAGAGGTCATGGATTAAGTAGTGGTGAACTTGAAAGGAATAAATTAAAAAATGATGTAAAAGCAATAAAAAAGTATTTATTAGATAAAGGAAATATTGACAGACATAATTTTGGTTATATTGGTTATTCTATGGGGGGTTTTGCTGGAAATGATGTGGTAAAGGATGATAATGATTTTAAATTTTTTATTGGAGTCGGAACAGGTTTAGCCTTAGATTATGAAGATTGTAAAAATAGAGATCTTAATATTCTCATGATCCTTGCGAAATATGATCAAGGTCGTAGGCTTGAAGATAGTAAAGAAGAGATTGCAGATAGATTAAATATAGATGATGAGGATGTCCATGTAAACAAATTATATGAAAGTTTCGAAACCAAGAATGCTACCAAGTTATTTTACGACGATAATTCAGACCATTTTACAACTGCATATGACCAAGATTTTATACGTGAGGCCAGAGACTTCGCGATTAATACCTTTCCTAAAGTTGAGCCTATAGATGAAAATTTTTATGCGAATTTTAGGTTTTTAATATTAATAATGCAAATCGTGAGTGGGCTTGCTTGCTTTTTTTTAATAATTAAACCTCTTGCAAAACTAATCGTAAAGCCGAAAGAAGAAGAAGAGGAAGAGGTTTTTGAAATAAAAACAGAGGATGAGACGATTGAAACTTTATCACTAAAAGCGCTCATATATTCATTTGTTTTGGCAATTCCAGGAATGGCTATTATATTTTTTACGGTTTTTCTATTTTTACCATTAACTACTGCTGGATTATCGACAGCAGTTTTATTTGGGCAAGCATTTGGCATATTGATATTATTATGGAGAATTGGAAAGAAAAACGATCGTGGTCTAATTAAAGAAATTTTATTAAAACCATTTAGAGGTAAACGAAGGGATTTACTTAGAGAAATTGCTTTAGGAGCGATATTAGCATCAATTTTATATACAATTCTATACCTCTCAATTGGGTTAAATTATTTAGGGATTATTCCCTCATTAAACAAAGTTCCATGGGTTCTAATATACATGGCTATTGGCTTCTTTATGCTCTTAATATTTAGTATATTCTTTCAAGTTATCATCCAAGTAAAATTTGAAAAAGGGATGAAGAATCTATTTAAAGCTGCATTGCTACAGTATAGCATTTTAATGGTGTATTTTATTACTTTTGTTATGATTTTCTGTATTTTAATGGGGACTATGTTTTATAACATGTTTTTTTACTTTGCTATACCAATGTTCTTACTCGCTGTTTTTATTTCTGCGCTTTTGTATCAACAAACCGGAAAAATATTGGCTGGAACAATTGTGAATAGCGTGTTTATTTTGTTAATTATATGTACACTTAGTCCTCTATCATTTGGATTAGCTATTCCTGGTTTTTCTTAAACTCTAAAATAATTTAGTAAACCCAATAAGATCTCGTTAGCATCTCCAGCAATGGAATTATCTTAGTATAAAATTCGTCTGATAATAATCATTTAATAGATTGTTTCTTATCTCTTTATATATATTTAAGGCTTATTAACCATAATTCTCAACATAGTGGAAGATTGAGATATATAAGAATCATTTAATTAATCTTTTTGGTAATTTTAATGTGTAAAATAATCAAAATATTTTTTGGATATGCTTAAAATATTTTATTTAGTAAAAACATGAAAAATTTTAACATCAACGAGTTTCTCCAACTCAAATTAGAAAAAGGTATCACCGTTATATATGTAAATAATGTGAGAGTAATTCAATGTAAATACTTATTATTGAACAATCCAACAAAAAACAGTGAGGAAGTTAAAATACTACGAAAAGAGGTGACTGTTGATGTTCAAGCTGAAAATCTAGATCATTCATTAGAAGTTGATGATGATAATGATAATGTAATTGATATTGATATTCCTCCAGAAGTTGAGTTTTGGGCACATTCATCTAATTTACAAGCATGGTATGAAAATAATTATAATACTGAAGTGCTCCATTCAAATTTAGCTTTCCCCCTCTTGAGAAAATTAACTGAAGCAGGTGACAAAATGGCAAAGAAAGTATTTAAAATGGAAATTATGAAAAGATTTCGTTGTAGGAACTTAAATGTAATGACTTTTCTAATAAAAGAGGGATATTTAGACCAACTAACTATTGAAGAATCAGATGATCTTTATCAAGAATTAGATTTCAAAACTTATAAAAAACTCCAAAAGTTATTAAGAAATTCTAATAAGAACAAGGAAGGATTTGTTGTATAAAGTAAACATCTTTTTTGTGAGAATATTATACAATATTTTTTTAAAAAAATAACCTCTTTTTTTAAACTCTAAAATAATTTAGTAGACCCTCTAAGATCTCGTTAGCATCTCCAATAACGCAATAGTCGGCAACTTTAAAAATACCTGCATTTGGATCTTTATTAATTGCTATTATTGTTTTTGAAGCGGTTATCCCTACAAGATGTTGGATTGCACCAGAGATTCCAAAAGCCAAATATAAGTCTGAAAATATACTTTCTCCGCTTATTCCTATCTGGAGATGCTCAGGCATCCAGCCATTAAGAATCGGACGTCTTGTCCCCCCAACTTGACCGTTTGTTAATTTTGCCAAATCAAATAATTTATCAAAATTCTCTTTAGAAACTAATCCATGACCACCCCCGACTACAAACTTCGCATCCGAAAGTGTAGATGATGGTTTGTCTCTGCGGGTAGGGGCCTCTAAAATTTTTATTTTGATCTTACTTTTGTCGAAATTATAATCAACTTTAATAATTTCAACATTTTCTTTTCTCATCTTAGTTTTTTGAAAAGTACCCAAGGTAACTGTGCACATTTGTGGTCTTGTGTTGGGACAAATTATCTGTGCTACAATATTTCCTAAATATGCTGGTTTATCACCAATTAATAAATTATTTCCAAATTCATCGCTTAGTTCTAAATCTAAAACATCACTAACTAAACCAGTGCGGCAGCGATATGCTAATCGAGCAGCTAATGCATTCCCCGCTTCTGTAGAAGGAAATAAAAAAATAGAGGGTTTATATTTTTTAATGAGATCATAGACTAGATCAGTAAAAATCCGTTCGTGATAATGTTTTAAATCTTGGTGACTTAAATAAATTATTTTGTCAACACCGTGTTCTTCAATAACCGGTAGATATTGCTCGGCATCTAGAGCTAATACAACTGAGACAAGGTTTTGACCTAATTTATCCGCAATTTCTCTTGCTTTCCCTAAAATTTGCAATGCACATTCATGAACTTCTACATGATCTTTTATTTCTGTAAAAACCCATACATCCCTATAATCATTGGTATTCCTCAATTTTTTCCACCTCCTAACTAAAAGCTCTCCCCAGTCCAAATTTTCTCTATTCCATGCTCCTGCATGATCTCTAATAGTTTTTGTACTTTTTCATTAATATTTCCTTCAATAATCTCATTTTTTCTTTTAAGAACAATTTTTTCCGTTCTAACGACATTAGTAGGAGATTTATTGCACCCATCGAGATATTCAGGGCAATTAAACGTATTAAAATCATTAAACTCAATTTCTTTTTCAAATGCTTTTTTTATTCCAGATAAAGAGATATGTCTTGGCTCATTAAAATGTCTTCTGACACGTATAAGGATTGGAAGGTCCACACTAATATTTTGAGACTCGTGACCAAAATTTCTATGACATTTAAAGAGATTGTTTTCAATTTCCATTGTGAAGATATCTGTAATTAATGGGATATCTAATGCTTCAGATAACTGAAAAGGTATTTGTCCCGTACTAGAATCTGAGGTTTGGCTTCCAGTAATGATAATATCATAATCTTTTATTTTATCAAAAGTCTCTTTCAAGACTAAGGTTGTTTGGAGTGTGTCTGAGTAAGCAAATTGGTCATCAGTTATTAATAGGCTTTTATCGACGCCCATTGCCAAACATTCTCTTAAGGCAAATTCAGCTTGAGGAGGGCCCATTGTTATAGCAGTGATTTCTCCTCCATATTGTTCTTTTAAACTAAGTCCTAATTCTAAACCATATAAATCGTCTGGATTTATAATATTTTCAACACCTTCTCGAATTAAAGTTCCCGTTCGTTTATCAATTTGAAGATTATGAAGGCTTGGGACTTGTTTTATCAAAACAAATATTTTGAGCACGGTTTATTTTTCCTCTTATGATTTATTCATTAATTTGATACTTTTTTTCATGAAAAATAGTATGACTATTATAAAAGAGTAAAAAAATTAATTTTTTATGATTTTCTAAAAAACTTTTTATCAAAATCAATGCTACATAAAAAAGGGGCTTAATGATTAATTATTTCAATATTAACTGATCTCGTATTCACTTTAATCTTTTTAGATATTCAATGATATATTTATTAAAATCCTCAAAATCCGAGAGATTATTTTGTAAATACTCAAAAACTAATCTCTCATTTATTTCTAAATAATTATGGATTAAAATATTACGAAATCCTGCCATTTTTGCTATTTTTTTAGCAAATTCTTTAGGGATAATAGAAATCTTTCCAAGAATTAACAATATTTCTTGATAAGTTTCTGGTTTTTCATATTCAAGTCTTGAGATTAAATGGTTTCCAATATCTAACACAATCGATAGTTAAATGTAAATATCTCTCTGCTAAACCATGAATTCTATAGTCAGTTAAAAAATTTTCTCTACTTTCTAGTTTTAATTCTTTTAGGATTTTTAAATATTCTTGTATTTTATTAATCCGTGCGTTAATTACGGTCTCATCAATTTTCATTTGCTAGCAGCTCCCAATATTCGCTTATGCATGGTCTCGTAGTAGTCATCTTCAATTTTTTTAAAATCTAAATATAATTTAACCACTTTTTCTTCATAATCTGCTCTATATTCTGGATTAACTTGAAATAAAGGTTTGCCTTCTGAGATTACCTTGAATTGGATAGTTATAGGAGCTTCATTTAGTATTAGCAAATCAATTTTATCTGATTTGAATAATTGAGAGAACTCAAAAATCAAATCTAAAAAAACTTGCCGAAGATCTTGGTGTTCATAATTATCGATAAAGACTGCAATGTCAATATCACTTACAGGAGTATTAATGTCTTTGGCTTTCGATCCAAACAAATAAACCAGTTTTAGGGCAAAATCGTGTGCTATTTTTTCTATAGCCTTTAAATCAATCATAATTTAATAACTCATGTTGGTTAATCATTATAAAACCATTCTACTTAATATTTTTATTTAACTATACTTGTTTTATTAAGAGAAATATTCTAAGCATTCTTTAAATCACCTTTTTTTTTATCAATTTTTTGTTTTTTCGGAGATTTTTCTGAGATTTCAATATCTATTTCATCTTCTTTTTTGAATGACTTAGACGGTTTTGACACATCAATTGGAGTATTGCATACCCAGCAAGCATTTTCTAAGTTAATTAAAGCTCTCGCACAGTTTTCGCAATAAAACGTGTTACAATCACATATATAAACATCAAACTTTCTAACTTTGCCCTTGCATACTAAACAAACCTTTTTTTCCTTAGATATTGATACTTCTTCTTCTGTTATTCTTTCAGGTCTACTGAAACTTCTTAAAACACCAGCATGTTCAGTTTTCTCTGTTTTTAACAATTGAGATTTTATTGATTTAAGAATTAATAAAACTGAACATATGGTATAGAGAGTAAAAAAAACAGCAAGAAAAATGAAATCAAAAAAGGATATAAATATTATAATAAAAAAAAGTAATATTACACTACAAAAAATACTTAAAATTCCATTTATCTTCCAAAATGTCAAAGGATTGGAAAGAGATTTGGGATTTATTACTGTCGGTGCCAAAATAATAAGAGCTCCTAATATGTATAAAATTAGAGGTAAGATAAGGGGAATTAAACCATATTGTTTAAATTCAGGATAATTAAAAACAACAGCTAGAAAAATTAGATAGGATCCTAAAAAAATGAATGATGATGATGCTTTAAGTTCTAATTGAGACCACCTCGTATATATTAATAAAATTGATAAAAAGATGATCGTATTGAGAATTGCATAAAAACTATTGATTTTCATCATTAAATCAATAGGAAGAACCATACTAGAGATCAAACCAAATGCATTAAATATTAATAAAAAGTATTTTAACTTCTTTTTATATCGACCAAACACATAATAAAAGAATGTGAAAGCGATATTATGAAACAAAACAAATAATCTAAAAAAGAGTTGATATAGTTCATTTCCTTTACTTAAATCACCATAAAAAGTATTATTAATGAAAGTTCCTTGTATTTGTAATTCTGACAAAATTAAAAAAACCATACTTAATGAAAAACAAAAAAAGAGAAAAGAATACGCATATGATATTAATCTTTCATCAATATTAGGAATTTTTCTTCCCGTATTGAAATACTGCATTGCTATAAGTAAATCTATAAGAATTAAAATCCCAAATAAAATAAGATAAATTGGATTCCAAATCATTACTATTGCCATTTTTTACCACGCATCTTTAGAGAATCATTTCGTAT
>SDNM01000024.1 GCA_004524385.1 Promethearchaeota archaeon | reverse complement strand
ATATTACCAATATGTATTATTATTCGGAACAGAATGATATTATCGTAATAGATCTAAGATTCGATGTTAACACATTTAAAAGATTTGTTTTGACTTCTAACAGAGATTTAATAGTTAACAGCAATTTTATAGAATTTAAAGACCGCCATTATGTTTTTTCACACGAAAATGTTCTCATATACGAACTAGGAAGAATTGTTTTTCCTTAATCTTTTTTTTATTTTTTATTAATTATTTTTATTTTTTTTTCTTTGTTAATTTTTTTAAACCGAAAATTTCTTTGGAAATGCTTCATTCTACATGCTAGTTATTGCAAGACACTCAAGTCAACATAAATTTTTGGTTCTCTAATAATCGGATGAAACCTTAGAAAAAAATTGGCAGGACGGTGCCAGAATGGATACCCTCCCATATCTCAAAACACTAGGCCGTCGTCTAAGCGGTGAGCCTACAAATAAAAATTAGGCATTGACCAGGGGAAACCGTCTAATGACTTATAGCTAATTCCATTAATTTAATGGGATTTATTGATGCAATGGCTCATGAGGGTACAGAGAAAGTAGTAAATCGCTACTATAGCGTGAGCCATCTTCATTCTAGCGGTTACCCATTCAAAGAAAAAAAGTTTAGTGATTAGAAGCGAGCTTTAGCTCGCAAGGAGTTTTTTTCTTTTTTTTTGAATCTTTTTTCAAATTTATATTTACAATTACATTATATTTTCTCATTAATTCTTTATTTTTTCGATAATATCTGAAATTTGAGATATTTGATTTCTGTAATTTTGATCCAAATTATAAATGCTTTCTGATATATTCTTAATACTCTCTAAACTATAAATCAAGTTTTCTAAATAGTCTATGATATCTCCCTTAAAAACGAGTATTTTATATTCTTCTTCTAAGTATTGACTTATTTGTTCTATTGAAAATCCTTCAGTTCTTAAATTAAGGATTAGATTTTCAAGATTTAATCTTCCGCAATTACAGAAATATGGGCTATCTTTACAATTACAATTAAATAGGTCATTAATCCATTTTGTAATAAAGTTAATAAATTCTTGTGAGAATGTTTTTCTCTTCTTAATATATTCGGCATTCATTAAAGAAAGAACGCTTGCACTAAATAAATTGTTTGAAAAATACTTCATACTTACGTTTTTAGATAAATCTGCTACGATCTTTTTAGAGATATACACATTCCTTAACGGTTTTAAGTCAAGTGCTAAATCTAATACGCTATCAATTTTATTTAATTTTAATTGTTCTATAATATCTAAACTCTGATCAACTGTAAGAAAAGATTTCGATACAGATTGTCCCAAATTGGTCGGTTTATGAATGAAATTTTCTTTTATCCTTATCAATTTTAAAGAATTTAATTTCTTTAATATACGGTCGAGATTATAGTCTTGATTAATTAATAAATCGTAGAATGCATAAATATGATCTAATTCAATTCCTTGATTAAACATTGAGATAAACGCGAGCAATTCCGTAATTGATTTATCTTCGTTGGGAATTAATTGGAAATCTTTAATTTTTCCATTTAATAATTTAATTGCTATATTTTCTTCTGTAATTTTCATTTTTGGCGAATAAACTTTCCCAGGCTCAACAAGTAAAAAGGTCAAACCCAAATCATGTTTTCCTAATCTACCAGCTCTTCCTAACATCTGCTCAAATTCGGCTACTGTTAACCAATTTATTCCCATAGCAAGCGACTCAAAAATCACTTGTCGTGCTGGAAGATCTACACCTGCAGCTAAAGCTGCCGTTGCAACAACTCCAGCTATTTCCTGTTTTTGAAATTCTAACTCAATTACCTTTCTTTCTTCACTTGTTAGCCCACTATGGTATGATCTAACGTAAATATTCCTATTCTGAAGATATGCTGTTAAAGCTTCGCATTTTTTCCGTGTATTTGTAAATATGAATGATTGTCCTTTAAAACCATAGTTTGATTTTCTTTTAAAAGCCGCTCGCACAATTTTCGAAATTAATTGATGTTTTCTTTGTTCATTTAAAGCTAATATTAGATGGCGCTCAATTGGAACAGGCCTATTATTATATTGAATTAAAGAAGCATTTAATTTTTGTGCAAGTGTTTCTGGTTCTCCAATAGTAGCACTAAGATATAAATATTGAGAATTTCTATACAGCGACTTTAACCGAGCGATAAAACCATCTAACAAAAAACCTCGGTCTGGGTCAATCAAGGTTTGAATTTCATCAATAATAATTGTACCAATACTTCCTAATCGCTCTTTGTTTCCACTTCTTAAGATATAATCGATTGCTTCATAAGTAGCTATAATGATGTCGGAATTTATTAATTCCTCTAAATTATCTTCTTCCTCCTTTTTATCAAGCAAAGACTCTCCCACTCTTTTAAGAATTCTCAGATTAAGAGGCTTATACTTTTTCTTGAACTCTTCTGTTCTTATATTAGCTAAAGCAACAATGGGAACCAAATATAACATTTTCTTTTTATCATTTAATATCTTTGAAACTCCTGCCAATTCTCCAACTAAAGTTTTGCCTCCTGAAGTTGGCGCCATTATTAATTGATCTATTCGGTCTGAAAGTAGACCATTATCTATAGAGATCGCTTGAATTGGTAAAAGTGTAGATATTTTTAAATCTTCTATAACTCTTTTAAAAGATTCTGGCACACTCAGATTTTTGACTTTATAATTAAGATATTTACTGCTTACAGCTGGATTCTTTTCGATGTCATATAGCGTAATGTCTCTATTACCAACAGGATTAAAATCAGATTTAAAGGCGCTTAAAACTTTTTTAACATTTTTAAATTTCAAAATCATGTGATTAAAGAAATTTTTCAATTTAGGGTTAATACGCTGATCCATGGATAATAGACCAATAAGCTGTGCTTCTCTTATAATGATATCCATAGCACAATTAGAACAAATTATATCATTTTTATATGATTTTATCTGAATTCTCTCATCTAATATCGTAAATTTTCCATCATCTAAACATAATTTACAAAATGTTAATTGAGTTATTTTATCTTTATCTAATTGAAAATTTTTAAGCATCTCTATTATTGGAGCAAATTCCTTGGATTCTGTTTGACTTGAAAATGCAATAAATTTATTTTCCTCAGCAAGTAAGAATTTTTTAAAAAAGCGAGGATCTATAGGTATTTGATTTTGTTTTCCATCCTCCTGAGTTTTTGTAAATTTTAAGGGACGTATTTTATTTTTAATATCTAATCCAAATGTTACTACTCCTCTAAAGAATGGCTTATTTACATAAGAGATGGTTTTCGAGCGCGATTTTAAATAGAAAAAATTAACATTAAACATTAACTCGATTTTTTGCTTATGTATTTTATCAATAACTATAAAGTAATTCTTTAAAGGAATAGTCAAGTGTTAACACAGCTAAAAGTTTTGTAAATTTAAATCAGTATATAATGCTATAAGGATTTATCGAATGTTAATTTTATTATTTCTTAATAATAAATTTTTGTTTTAAGAATATTTTAAGAAGAATCAAAAAGTTGTAAAAGAAACAGTTTTAAAGGTCAAAAGTGAACTAAATAAGAAAAATGTATTAAAATATAAAGGTTAAAAGCCAAATATTTGTTTAATTTTATCATAAACTCCTTTTATTTGTCTGAGTTTAGTCTCATCGCCCACGTTTAAGAAGTGTTCTATCCATTGTGTCAAGCCTCCCTGTAAAACCACGAAGGACATTTATTCCCTCGTTTTGATCCAGTCTATAAGATATTGGCAGGCTTGTCTATCTGCCTCTGACATTATTCATCAACCTATTTAAAGATCAACCTATTTTTAATTTTTTAAAGGTTAAATGTTATAATAATAATAATAAACTGTTTTTCTTTATAATTTTTATACCTATATAAAAATTTAAAAATTAACATAAGTGAAAAAAATGCCAGACGTTCGTATAAAAACCCCGAACCTCGATGATATTTTCGAGAGATGGAAAACTAAAGCAGGAAGGACGCAACGTAAACAAATGGAAAAACAATTTGGTACAAAAGGCTCTGTATTTACACTAGAAGCGATATCTGCTGCCGAATATGTAACCCCACCTGCCCTTAAAGGAGCAGCTATTTACTTTTCAATAAAAAAAACTATTGCGGCTTCTTCGGTTAAAGAAGAAAACTTAGTCATCGCACCAAGATTAGGTCGTGAAACTTTTTATTCTTTCAAAGGAAGCAGGGATATTGATAAGGATAATTGGAAAGGTAATGAGGAAGTGCCAATGTTTGAGTCAATAGAACCCGTTCCATGTAAAACTTGTCGAGGCAACGGATATATTGAAGATAAATGTAAGCCATGTAAGGGTACAGGAAAAATTGTAGAAACTTGGGCAGTTCTCGTAGGGGAAGAACAGAAAAAAGAAAAAAAAACATTTGAATATCCCTGTGGAAATTGTTATGGCACGGGCAAATTACCATCTCCATGTAAAGAATGTGGAGGCCATAAAAATCTCTATAAATACGAAATTCTCCCAGTTCCTTTCAAAACGGTTGCAATGGGTATACCTATACTTCACAGCAGTTTACAAACTAAATATGAAAAAGAAATGGGAAAAGATCTACAGGAACTCATTGAAAAAGTAGAAGGTATAAAATTTAGTAATTTCAAAGAGCTTAACAACAAAGCAGAAGGGTCATTAGGTTATTGGGATAAAAATGTTAAGAAAACAATTAGCGCATCGGGAAGCGATTACAAAACCCACGAAAAAGATAAAGATACGAAAATCCAATCTCAAATATATTTGTTCCCAATGGTAGGATTAAACTGTAAAACTAAGAAAGGGAAGAAATTCGAAATATATTCTATAGGTTCAGCAGAAAACTTTATGATATATTCCAATTTTTAATTTTTAGTTAAATTTTTTTTTATTTTTTATATATTATTGAAAAGCATTTTCTAAATCTAGCTTATAACTTAGGTTTCTTTTTTCTAAAAAATAATTTTCTGATATAATGGAGTTAATAGCTGTATCTTGGAGTGGAGGTAAAGATAGCGCATTAGCGCTTTATTATTCACTGTTGGAAAAAAAATATGAAGTTAATTCATTACTAACAACAGTCTCTGCCGAATATAATAGAACAAGTATGCATGGTATAAGGATTGAATTATTAGAAAAGCAAATCCAATCTATTGGAATACCTATTAATTTGATTTCTCTCCCTAAGGATGTTAGTAATGATGAATATGAGGAAATTATGAAAAAAGAAATGATTACTCTTAAATCTCACAAAGTTTTAAGTATTGTGTTTGGAGATATATTTTTAGAAGATCTACGTGAATATCGAAAATCCAATCTCTCTAAAATTGGAATGAAAGCTTTATTTCCACTTTGGGGTAAAAATTCAATAGAATTGGCAAGAGAAATTATAAATTTAGGATTTAAAGCCATTATAACTTGTGTAGATTCAACTTATCTTAATGATTCTTATATTGGACAAATATATGATGATAATTTTTTATCAACACTACCTTCAAATGTGGATCCTTGTGGAGAGAACGGAGAATTTCATACATTTGTTTTTGATGGACCCATTTTTTCTTATCCAATAAAATTTAAGAAAGGAGAAATTGTATTCAGAGAAGAACGTTTTTATTATATAGATTTAGTTCCACAATAGAGTAGTTTCATTATTAAAATATTTATATGATCGTAATCCTTAATTCTTATAATTAAAACTTGAGTTGAAAATAATGTTAATTGATCCGAAAGTTACGAAATTATCGATTTTTAATGGTGGCGGTGGTATTGTGGAGCGAGAAATTAAACTATCGTTGAACCAAGGGACGAATGAATTTGAAATTGCCGCAATTCCTGCCTCGTTCGACCCAAACAGCGCCGACATTAAATTAGAATATGTTTCTCCCGGTGATAAAGACCTAATCACATTACAGCAAACAATTGTTTCTTTACCAGATGTAAATACATCCCAACAAATAATTGACCGTGAAAAATCAGCAGCGACTAATATTATAACTTATAGTATTGATTTTACACGTGAATTACGAGAAAAAGTATCTGAAATTTGTGAAGCAAGTTCATATAGGACATATGCAGATATGAAGGGCACCTTTAATTTTATTATAAATTCAAAGATAAACGGCGAGGTTATTGTAAAAATTCTATATTTTATCGCAGATCTTCGAATTAAATGGGAAACCACCCTTCAAGTCAATATTAATGATGATGGGAAATCTGCTGAAATAGAAGCTTATCTTGTTGTAGATAATCAAACCGGATTTTCTTATGAAGATGTAGAATTAGGATTTGCGATCTTTGAGCTTCCTAGGGATACTTTTGAAACAACTGGCGCAGATTTTGTTCCTGCTGCTAACATACCCGTGGAACAACAAGCTTTTGCAGAGTTAAGCAAACAAAAGCGTACACAAAGAATGAGAAATATAATGTTATGAGGTGATAAAGAATGAAAGCAAATATACCTACTCGGAATAAAATTAAATTAAATTGGTTTAAATCAAAAGCAAATCTCGATATTGAACGAAATATAAATGTACAGTACGATGCAACTAGTGTTTCATATAATAAACACAATTGGGAGGTTTCTGTAAAATATGTCCTTGTTAAGCAAGGAGATCCTAAAGAAATCCCTGTAAATTCCCCTATGACACTTTATAAAGGTGGACTTCCATTTTTATTTCTCTCTACAGCTGGGATTATTGGGAATAAGATTATTTCTGAAGAACTTATAGATGATGATATTAAAATTGATGATGATATTGTACAAGTAATAGAGGGCGAAGAAAAGGTAACTTATGAAGATGCAAGTGACCCAAAACAACATATTGAGGTAAGAACTCGGTTTGATAAGATTTCTCGAAGAATTACTATTGAAAACAAATTGGATAATGAAATTGACTTAGTCCTTGACTTCAAACAAACGAAAGACGTCACCTTTGTTAAGTCAACTCCAGAACCCTCTACAATAGAAGAGCCAGATTATAAATTTGAGATTAAAATTCCCTCTGAAGAAAAATCAAGAATAACCTTGGAACTTCAAGCTAAAATCGTAAAGCGAGTGACAAAAATTAAACCTGAATTTATAAGAATCGAAAAAGTCAAACCTGACTTTATAAAAAAAGAAGGACAATAATTGAGAAAACAAATAGAGATTTGATACAATGGGCAAACAAAACGAAATCATTGAACCATCAAATTTATTTCAAAAAGATGGTTCCCTTATGCAAAGGGGGTGGGGTAGAAAACCGCTTTTAACCTACAACAAAGAAGATATTGGAGCAAAAAAGTATCGAATTAAAGAATGGGACCATTATTCGATTTTAAATAAAGAGTTTGGATTACAAGTAACTGCTGCTGATATCGGTTACCTAAGGTTGATGGGATTTACGTGGCTCGATTTTAAAAATCAGGTTAGATTTGGCAAAGAAACTATTCAACCTTTCAAACATATAGATTTACCTAGAAGCTCGTTAGAAGATAGTGATATTATTTTTCCTAGTAAAAAACTAAATGCTACTATTTCTACTCGTAAAGGTAAAAGAATAATTACGATAGATCATCCAAAATTTGATAATCGAGGATTAAAAGGTGAAATAATACTTTATGATGATCCTAAGTCTGATAACACTGTCGTTGTAACAGGATATGACGATCCTAAAAGGTTTTATTATAATCATAAGGTTAACTATATGCCAGCAGAAGGTACAATGCAATTGGGAAATAAATCTTATACTTTCGACCCAGAGACTTCGTTTGGGCTTTTGGATTGGGGGCGTGGTGTATGGCCATACCGAACTCATTGGTTATGGGGTTCTGGCTGTGGTAAGGTTGATGGTGTCCCAGTGGCTTTTAACATTGGCTATGGGTTCGGAGACCTTAGTACTCATACGGAAAACATCATATTTTACGATGGAAAAGCACACAAAATTGATGAGGTTACGTTCCATCACGAGAATCGAGATCCAAAAAAACCTTGGCAATTTACAAGCAATGATGATAGATTCAACATGGTTTTGAAGCCACTTATTCCACAAGAAGCAAAGTTAAATCTTGGAATCATTAAGTTAGATACTTCAATACTTCATGGGCTATATTCCGGAGATATCGTTTTAGATAATGGTGAGAAGATTCACATCGATGAAATGTTAGGGCACGCTGAGGATATTTACTGGAAATGGTAAAAAATTATTACTTTTCCGGAATCTCTATTATAAATACCTTCTCAAAAACTTCAGGTAAGCTATCAATAATTTTTTTTCGAAATGCTCGAGTAAAAATTAAAGCTATAATGGCGCTTAAAACAAATTGTATTAACGAATTTAAGAAGAATTCAAATAGCGCAGCAGGGAATCCAAATAATATAAGTTCATATATAAAATAGCCAAATACCATAATAAGTCCTCCCACAATTACTGCTATTATATCTCTAAAATTGAATTTTTGATAATTTTTTCTAGGATTTGCAATAACTCCGATAATAAATCCTTCCAAACCTTTAATAATTAGAGTTGCTGGAGCATAGATCACATAACCTAAAAATAAATCAGCTAAAGCAGAACCAACTCCTCCTGCGATTCCACCAATAACAGGTCCCAATAATAACCCTGCGATCATTACTCCTAAATCTCCGATGTTAATAAATCCTTTTGTAGCCGGAATGGGAATCGCAATAACCATTGTTAAAACACAAATTAAGGCACCGAAAATACCAATCATGGCAAGAGATACAGAATTCGTTGGCAAAAAATATCCCATAAAAGTTTTTTCTTTTAAGGAAATGTATCTTTTTTCTTTTTCCTCTGTTTCGCTTTCATTATTCATTTTTTAGACCTTTTTAAGATGAAAAATTATAATCCTCCATTAAGTTTAATAAATTTCCGGATTATCGATTAATTTAAAATCTTTATTACTTATTAATCTTTATTTGCATTATTAACCTATATATTTGAGTGAATTCTATTCAATATTATAATAAATAACCTATGGTGGAAGTGGTAATAAATTCTTGTATGGGTAATATTTTTTAGTATTTTGGGAAGCATTGGAGCAATCTCTGCCGCTGCAGTTTTTGTTTTTTTGGCGGATAAAGCTCAAAATTACCTTATTCCTATCTTAATTGCGTATGCTACAGGAACTCTTCTAACTGCTGCTTTATATGGGCTTATACCAGAAGCTATTGAAGGTGCAGGTGGTGAACCCCATGGAATAATGTTATTTGTATTAGGAAGTATTCTTTTTTTCTTTTTCTTGGAGAAAATAATCATTTGGCGTAATTGTCCTGACGAATCGTGCGATGTCCATGCAGCAGCGGGACCTATTGTTCTTGTTGGAGATGCGTTTCATAATTTAACCGATGGTATTGTAATAGCAGCAGCATTCTTGACAGATTTTACAATTGGCATTGCGGTGGGTTTTGCTATATTAGCACACGAGATTCCTCAAGAAACAGGTGATATAGGAATTCTTCTTAATGGGGGATTCTCAAAGAGAAAGTCCTATATATATAACGCAGTATCCAGCAGTACAACAATACCTTCAGCAATTATAAGTTATTTTATTTTAGAATCAATAATAATTATAACACCTTATATTTTAGCAATTTCAGCAGCAAGCTTTCTTTATATCGCTTTATCAGATTTAACACCTGAACTTCATCAAAGATTAGGATTAAAACACAGTGTACGACAATTAATTTTTATTATAGCCGGAATTCTTACAATGTTGTTCATTTTTTCATTTGCAGTACATAGTCATTAATACTTTGAAATAATAACTCTAGCATAATAAAATATCAAGAGTCAAAAGATCTTAATCGAAATGATAATTAATCCTTCATCAACAAACTTATTAATTCTATATAATTATACAAATAGATATAGATCTCTATGAATTAAAAGCTATCAATTATGAAAGAAAGAACTTCAAATATATGGTTGGGTATTTTTGGAGCCTTAGTCTTACTAATTATAATTCTTACTAATATAGTCATAATATACCAACTAATAAGGAAATATTACTAAGAAGAAATCCTATATTATAAATAAAAATGAAATTAGAATCAAAAAAAAATGCAATTATTTCAAAATTTCATTTGATGCATAAGCTGATAATATTTCACCGTAAAAATAGTGGTGACTGCTCATATTTGATTTCTCTTCATGAATAATTTGGCATTCATAATTTAAAATACAATCTTTTATTGTAGGCACTTTTGTACTTTTTCCTGGAATTATATCCAATCCTGCCTTTTTGAATTTATCAGTATTTCGACCAGAAGAGAATCCTGCTATATCTATGGCATGAGCCGTTTTTCCAGATGGGATATTAATAGTAAATTGATTTACGCCCTCAGTAAGTAGAGTATAAGTATATCGACTATAAGCCACTTGAGCTCTGATGACAGGTTTATTCTCAAATTCAAAAAGTTTCTTCCAATCTAACGCCATGACGTTGAGTTTTCCAATCTTATCCATCGTAACCATTAACGCAGTAGTTCTATTAAAATATTCCATATACTCATATGGTCCAATTTCTTTTCTATTTTCTGACATAATTTATCTGATTAGTTAATTTAAATTAATTATATTATTAATTGAAACAAATATCATTTAAAATTTATTAAAATAAATAGTGAAGATATATTAT